>LNZQ01000061.1 GCA_002007315.1 Epulopiscium sp. Nele67-Bin004 | reverse complement strand
CAATCGTTGGAATTTTATGTAAATACGGCGTATATAATACATAAATATTCTCATATCTTTGTAGTTGCTCTCCAGACAAATTATAAAATGTAATATATTTATCTCCAATACTCGCCCAAACATTACTACTAATAAATTCTACCTCATAAACCAAATTATCTGGTTCTTGAATACCATAAATCATAGGGTTTAACGTTTCATATTCTGGTTGAGAAATAGAAATTGCTCCTACCGTAGACTCCACCATAACCCCTCCAACGTTTGCATAAGCCACCATAATCAACTTATTATCTGGCGAAACTTCAACCGACATTGGGTATGTTCCATTTGAAATAAAACTACCACTATAAACTTCCAAATACCTCCCACTCTTATCATATGCAGATATAGCATGACCTCTATCCACTGCTTCTACAACAGCTACAGTCCCACTAGAATTTATAGAAAAGTTTACAATAGGATTTTGAACATTAATTTCACCTTGTCGACCTTTGTCACTAAAAACCAAGATTTTTTGCGTATCTACATCAGCAACAGCAAGGTATGGAGCTTTGTGCGAAACTACAGCATTTTGCATTGTAAATGTATCTGACCAAATTTCATCTCCATCACTATCATAGGCCTTAATCCCATCTTTAGTAATGTGAATAATCTGTTTTTCATTCATTCCAACGTATTGAGTTTTTAAAGCATCAAACTCCAAAATTGTAGACGTTGCAACATATTGAGGAACATCTTGATTAATACGTGTAGCATTTACAAACATAATACTGCACATAATTACAATTGCTACTACCCCAATTATCATCGTAGTTGGCGGCAACTTTTTCTTTTTATTTTTGTCGCTCATACACCTAACCTCACTTCCCCTAACATTATAGCTAAATTGTATATTAACTTTGTCACCATCGTATGATTTAATTGTATACTTTTTGTTACTATTTTTAGTAAGTATGAGTATAAATCTAATTTTAGTATATGATAAAATTACCAAAAAAAGTAAACTAGTTTTTCTATTTATACCACATTTATCCTAAGTAGTCAAGTACACTCCTTGTATTTGTGTTGTTTCTATATTAATACACATATCAACACACCACTGAATATACTATTTTGTAAAGACAAAAGGGGGCATGTCTATGAAAAAATTCTTTTTTACTACCCTATGTGCAAGTTTTTTAGCTTCTGGACTAGGTTTAACTTACGGAAGTGACACTATTTATCAAGGAATTGACGTTAGCTCATTTCAAGGAAACATTGATTTTAGTGAAGTTAGTAACGCTGGAATTGAAGTCGTTTATATTCGGGTAGCCCATGAAGGTGATAACGAAGATACCGAATGGAAAACCAACTACACAAACGCCAAAGCCAACGATTTAAAGGTTGGTTTTTATCAATTTATGACAGCAACTACTACAGATGAAGCAACTACTCAAGCTGAATATTTTTACAACTTATTCAAAGACTATGAATACGACTGCATACCTGCCCTAGACTATGAAGTTCAATCTGATGTTGACGGCACTAAAGCTACAGCAATCGTTCAAGCCTATATTGATAAATTATCATCATTAACAGGGACTACAGTTACAATTTATAGCGATATCTCTAATATAGAAAACGTTTGGGAAGAATCACTTTCAATTTATCCTCTTTGGGTTGCAAATTATGACGTTAGCGAACCAGAAACTACAGGACATTGGGACACTTGGGCAGGATTTCAATATAGTGATAGTGGCTCAATATCTGGAATTAATTCTGGCTCTGTTGATTTAGATTATTTTAAGGATACTTTACTCGTTAACTCAAACACTTCTGAGGATACAACTTCTTCTGAAAGTACTGATAACACTTCTTCAACTTCTAAAGTTATGATTTATACTATCGAAAGTGGGGATACTCTTAGTGGTATAGCCGAAAAATATGGTACTACAGTACAAGAACTGGCATCTCTCAATAATATTTCTAACGAAAATTTAATTTATGCTGGGCAATCACTTAAAATCCCAGTAAGTTCAACATCTTCTTCGGATATATCTTATACAGTTCAAAATGGAGATACTCTCTCTCAAATTGCAGAAGATTATGACACTACAGTTGATGAACTCGTTGACCTCAATGGGATTAGCAACCCTAATCTAATTTATATTGGGCAAGTTTTGCAAATTCCTAACTAAAATATTCTCAAATTTCTCTTAATCTAAACACTTTTTTATAAATAATTTTTACTAAGAAGCGTTGACAAAATAAATTTAAATATGTATACTAGTTACATGACTTTTTTATAGTCAAGTCATGCACGTCGAGAACTGCAAATGATGACTGATCACGGAACAACATGTAGTCTGTTATGTCTCCTGGCCCCGACACGGCAAGAATTTATGACTCTTTAAAAGTCCAATCTGACACAATGAACATTTTAACACACAAAAAGATCTTGAAGTCTGACCTTGGCATTATTTGTTCTGTGGTTCCTGGGCAGTCATTCACAGACAGGACCGTTTTGCTGCATGCATTCATCTTAAAGTTAGATGCCAGAAATTCTGTGGTTACAGTACCTAAAAATTGATTATTAGCAATAATTGGGTAAGTAATATATGATACATATTGTCCATCTTCTCGCAATAAAGGTTTACTAGTATATGGCTCCATAGTTGTCTTAGCTTGTATATAAAATTCTTCATTTACATAACTATCTGTTGAATAAGATTTTACTGTTTGTTGCTGGGTTGCCTCTTGATCCACATAAAGTGCATAATAAGGTAAATTAGAAAATGCATATGGCTCAAAAAATATACGCACTGATTCTATATTTACATCATTGCTCACTGCTGACCAAGCTGTATTCATAATATATTCTTCCATTTGTAAAAAGCTCACTGTTACATCATATTGTCTATAACCATGTGATTGAAACAAATGAGGCAACTCCGTGTTTTCATCATAACTTGACAAAGTTTTATTTAAATAAGCTTGTACATCTTTTGTAACATTCGTGGCACTTTCTATTATGCTTTGTACAGACATTCCTTCTAACCTTGCCGTTGTTTGTAAACTATTTAAAATAGTTTCCTTATTATTACTGTTTACTATTAATGTAATGGTTGTAACAAGTATAGTTAATGCAATTACAATTGTTGTTACTATTAACAATCGTAGTTTATTTACTAAATTTAATTGAGAAAACCATTGAATCATAAATAAATCCTCCTTAAAAAATATAAATTGCGATATAATTTTTAGTATACAATAATTTAATTTAATTTTATAGTAACTAAAATCAAACAAATTATTGCTATATTATTAATAATCTAGCATTTTTATAACAACTAACACCTTTTATATTAATAAAACAATAATATTTAATTAAATTTCGTGTAGAAATAA
This sequence comes from Epulopiscium sp. Nele67-Bin004, assembly GCA_002007315.1. Next base: position 2,785 of record LNZQ01000061.1, on the reverse strand, counting down.
ATATATTACTAACTTAATTAAAAACTTCTTGAAATATTAATGATGTAAAGAATCTAACATTTAGCATTGGGTCTAGTCCCATCACTGAATATTAGATTCTTTTAAATTTTAAAATTTAAATCTTCCTAATAGTTGTTCAAGATTTGTTGCTTGAGCCGCTAGCTCCTCACTAATTGCTGCACTTTCCTCAGATGTAGCAGCTGTGTTATTTACAACTTGAGTAATATTTTGCGTGCCCTCTACCAATTCTTGCACATTATCTTTTTGAGCAATATTTACTGTATATAATTCCTCTGAAATAGTAACTGTCTTTTCAATTGTATCAATAATATTATTTAAACTTTTTGCTGTATCATGTGCCATTATCTGACCTTTATTTACATCATTAATACTCACTTTAATTGTTTGGGCTATTTCTTGAACAATTTCACTACTCCTATTTGCTAGTTCACGTACTTCATTTGCAACTACAGCAAATCCTTTACCAGCCTCTCCTGCACGTGCCGCCTCGATATTTGCATTAAGAGCAAGTAGATTAGTTTGGTTAGCAATTGCTTCAATGCTTTGTAATACTTCTGCAATAGTAGCACTTGACTTGTTAATATCATCCATAGATTTAAGCATATTTTTCATAGTTTCAGCACCTTCTAATGCTTGGTCTTGAGCTGTTTTAGAAATTTTTGTGGTTTCTTCAACTTTATCTATTACGCCATTTATACTATTTACAATATGATTTGTTGTACTTACAAAGCTAGTTAAAATTTCAGTTTGTTTTGTTGTTCCACTTGCAAGTTCTGTTGAACCTATTGCAATTTCCTCTGCTCCTGAACTTACTTCTCGAGCTGCTTCATTAATTTCATTTAATGAACGATTTAAATTATCAGCAATGGACATTAAAGACACTTTAATAGGTGCAAACCCACCCACATATTGAGCTTGAATTTGATTTTTAACTCTAAAGTTGCCCTGTGCCATTTCTCCTAATACATTTTCTATGTCTTTTATGATTGTATTTAATACTTCTGACATATTCATAAAATTTTGTAACAATTGACCAATTTCATCTTGCGAAGTAACTTGCATATCAATTTGGAAATTCCCTTGACTTAATTGAGTTGCCAGTTTTACAATCGGATTTAAGCCTCTTAAAACAAATCTAATTATTGCTCCTGCTACTACAGTCAAAATTACTAATAATATAATTGACACAACTATCATTGTTAATGTTAATTTATAAATATCCTCATATGCTTCAGTATCTTCAACTTGTACTTGAGCCCACCATGTACCCTCTGGACCTTCTATTGGATAGAAAAATCTAAGCCTAGTAATATTTAGGGTATTTGTATTAACTACATTAAATGCTTCCCCTTTATTTATACCTGCAATTATAGGTTCCCACTCATAATCTTCAAAATAAATATCGAATGTTGTTCCAATTGTATGAGGCATTGAAGTATGATACATAACTTCAAGTTCAGGACTCATCATAAAAGTTCCTAACGTTTCATATGCACCTAGGGCAATATTAAAATTAGATACAATCATCTCAGTAAATACTATCCCTCCAAATTGATTATTCACAATAATAGGATACTTTATTCTACAAACAAATACATCATCCTCTTTTTGAATAACAGAACTAGCCAAAGGCTCTAACTTAGATTTCATTTCCAAATAAAAATCTTCATTTAAGTAACTTGCATCAGTAACAGATGTCCAACTAAAATTACGAGCTGTATTATCATCTATTATTATCCCATAGTATGGCATATCGCTAAATATATTTGGTTCTAAATATATCTCAAATCCACTAATATCCATATTATTTGATATAGTTGACCAAGCCGAGTTTAATATATAATCTTCCATTTTAGCAAAATCATAATTGATTTGTTCATTTGGATAAATTTTTGAATTATACAAAGTTAAGGATTGTAAATAGTTTATAACTGCTGGATCAAGTCCTTGTAAATACTCGCTATATTGCAGGTCTACTGTTGTATCAGCGTTAGCCAAAGCCAAATTCATATAGCTGGCAATTTCATTTGATAAATAGACTGCGTCATCCATTATACCTTGCATAGATGTTGCCTTTAAAGCCGTTGTTGCTTCCAAATGTTTATCAATAATAGTTTGACTATTATTTGTCACGATTATACTAATTATAGTTGCAAGTACTATAAGCGAAACGATTATCGAACTTAAAATTAATAATCTTAATTTGTTAACTAAATTGAGCGATGAATACCATTTTATCATAATAAATTCCTTTCCATTTTTTAGATTTTATAATATTTAAGTGCTAATTAAACTAATTTTAATCCTATGTATATATCCTATTTTTTAGATATATAACAAATTATCCCCCTTTTTTTTATTAATTAAAATCCAGTTTATTTCTTATATAAAATTATACACTATAATGTTAATATTTCATAGCAAATTTTAACATTTACTTAAAATAACTATTAACTAAAATACCATCAATTACTTAATATTATTTAGCATTTTGCACTATCAAGTGATTTCTAAGCACAAAAAAACGGCCATATGATGACCGTTTTAAAACTTAAAATGTAAATTGTCTTAATAATTCTTCTAGGGATATCGCTTGTGCTGCTAATTCTTCACTAATAGCCGCACTTTCTTCAGACGTTGCTGCATTACTTTGTACAATAGATGATGTTTTGTAAATTGAGCCTAAGAAATTACTCACATAATTCTTTTGCTCGTAACTATTAATTAATATTCTTTCAAAGAAGCCTGCTGTTACATCAACTGA
>LNZQ01000060.1 GCA_002007315.1 Epulopiscium sp. Nele67-Bin004 | reverse complement strand
AAATTGTTTTTGGAGGCAACTTCTAAGGGGTATGAGTATGCGATAGAAAATCCAGAAGCTTCTGCAGAAATATTAGTAAAACATGCACCAGAAATTGATATAGAACTTGCAAAGGCAAGTCAACAATTTTTGGCATCAGAATACCAAGCGGATAAAGCTCAATGGGGAACAATTGATGCCACAAGATGGGGAAATTTTTATGATTGGATGTATGATGAGGGGCTAATAAGTTTGCCAATCGGAACACAAGGGTTTACAAATGATTATTTGCCATAAGGAGCAACTATGTTTGCAGGGAAGAATATAAGTAAAAAATATGATGAACGACAAATTATTGAAAATATCAACCTTGAAGTTGCAGAGGGTGAAATAGTTGCACTTCTTGGTATAAGTGGGATTGGGAAAACCACTTTATTTAATATATTATCGGGTCTTGAAACCCCTGATAGTGGCAGTGTTTTATTAAAAGGGAAAGATATTACTGGCGTAAGCGGAAATGTAGGATATATGCAACAAAAAGATCTGATGTTGCCATACAAAAAGGTAATTGACAATATAGCATTGCCACTTGTTATAAAAAAAGTACCTAAACAACAGGCACATGACGAAGTATTAAGATATGCGAAAGTGTTTGGTCTTACTGATGCAATGTATAAGTATCCACATCAATTGTCAGGCGGTATGCGTCAACGTAGTGCATTTTTGAGGAGTTTTTTATTTAATAGTAGTGTTATGTTGTTAGATGAACCGTTTAGTGCACTGGATTGTATAACAAAAGGGCAAATACAAGCGTGGTTTCTTGACATTGTGCATACTATGAACATGACAGCGCTACTAATTACGCATGATATTGATGAGGCTATACTTATTGCAGACAAAATTTATATTATGGCTGGAGAGCCTGGGCAATTAACAGAATGCTTTGACTTAACGGACATAAAAATTGACAAGGTTGACAACTTTAGCACGTCAGATAGCTTTATTTTGAAGAAAAGGGAAATTTTAAAAGTTTTATAAAAAAAAGGGAACACTTTTTCACGTACTAGAATAACATGAAGTAACAGGGGTCTAGGGGGTGAAAATATGATAATTAAAGTTATAACTCCGCCAAAATTTGTGCGTAAAGTATTGGCTAAAGTATTTAAGGTGAATCCAAAAGAGTAAGGCAAAAAGAGCTGACGCACAGCTCTTTTTTTGTCTGCAAAATTATGAGTTTCCTTGTTCCATAATAACACTTTGAGTTGGAAATGCAATCTCAATTTTATGTTGGCGCACCAAGTCAAGAATTGCGATATTAACTTCTTCTTTGAGTAAGCTATACGGCGTCAAACTCACCTCAAGTGAAAAATATATGACCTCGATATTAAGCGAAAAATCTCCATAACTATTAAAATATACAAGTGGTGTATCTTTTTCAATTTTTGGGTTAGAATTTAATAGTGAGTTGATTTCAGTTACAAGAAGTTCGATATTTTCTCTTGGCGTGTCATACGTTACACCGATTGAGAACTTGGTGCGGCGCTTTTCCATAGCCGACCAGTTGATTATATTGTCATTGGAAATAGTTGTGTTTGGAATAACAACTATACCTTGCGTGAATGTTCGTATTCGTGTACTTCTAAAGCTTACGTCCTCAACGATGCCTTCAAGAGAAGAAACTTCTATCCAGTCGCCTATAGAAAACGGCTTTCAACCATAAGCATAACGCCATTTAGTATGTTAGTAAGAGTGTCTTTTGCAATAACAGTAAATATAACACCACCAAGCCCAACCCCTGTAAGAATTGTGTCTAAGTTGGTAATAAACTGCCCAAAAGCAACGCCAACACCAATTACAACTATAAAAAATCTTGCAACTTTAACGGAAAATCTAATAAGTAGTGAATTATCAAGTAGTGTGAATTTACTTCCAACGTTTAGCAAAATAGTTTCATAAATTGAAACGGTGTTGTATACCCCGTATGTGACACAAAAAACTAAAAGCATTTGATACAACTGGGTGAGCCAAACACGACTAAAAATAGATAAGTTGATAAGTGGCGAAACAAGAACAGCACAATATGCACCTGTTATAAACCAAGCGTATTTAAGAGGTGTTCTAAGTGCCGAATTAAATTCTTCTATAATATCAGGAACACCTTTTCCGAGTGTACTAATAAATCGGATTGTTATTCTATGGTACAATCTATAAAACACCACAAACAACATAAACGTAATTATTGATACAGCAGATGATGAAATCATCGAAATTAAATAGTCAAACATAAAATTCCCCCTAGTTTTTTTTACCATATACTTGTATTATATCCTAAAAACATGGTAAAGTATTCTATAAGGAAAAATTAATTTTGTAAGGAGTAATATATGAGTGAAAATTTCTAAAAAAATTAAAGTTAGCAATCGGGTAAAAGTGTATTCGCTCAAAAGGATTAAAAAAGGAAAATACCCAAAAAATTTGTATTTTCTATGCACAAGTCCGTATAATAGTTTAGGTTTTGAAATTATTAAGGGCAAATATTTAACTACTAACTATAAAAATAGCTACTTGTTGGGAGTCACTAAAGATAAAGATACGGTAATAGAGTATTTACGATTACTTATTGATGAAATGTATAATAAACAAACATTTACGTATGATACTTTGTTGCGTGAAGTGAAGGAGTAAATATGATTTTTATTTTGCAGTTGATAAAATTTTTATTGTTGGCTATACTATTTTTAATAGTCACTGTTATAGCGTTAATTTTATTTTTGCCCAACAAATATGATATATACGTGGAAAAGTGGGAAGAACTTATAGTGGAGTTAGATATTTATATACTATCTTTATTGAGGGTACAGTTTTTTACCAAAGAGAAAAACAAGCTAAAAGTTAGTATATTTAATAAAAAGTTGTATCCACGTCCAAAGAAAAAATCTAAACCTAAAGAGCCGAAAGTTGCCCAGCCAAAGCCAGATGATGAGCCAAAACCCGATATGCAAAAGGAGCAACCAAAGCCAAAAGAAGAACGAAGACCGAAAGAGCAACCAAAACCACAAGAAGAACCGAAACCAAAAGAGCAACCAAAACCACAAGAAGAACCAAAGGCAAAGGAACAGCCAAAACCACAAGAACAGCCAAAGCCAAAATTTGAACCGCTTGGTGGACTTGATGAAATGGAACTTGACATTTTAGGTATAAGTCCTGAAACTCCATTGTTAGAGCAGATACCAGAAGAACCAAAAACAGCACGAGAAAAAATTAAATCGTCACAAGAAGAACCAGTAGATGATGAGCCACAAGGCGAAAGTAAATCAAAACAAATATTGTCTACTATGATGAAAAGTCCATATAGAAACGCAACCATCAAAAAAACATTTATATGTTTATCAAAGATGGTAAAAACTATACTACCAAAAAAACTACGATTTGACCTTGAATATGGTGGAGATACACCCGATAAAACAGGACTTTTTGTAGCAAGAACATCTGTTTTGTTACCTATTTATATAAATTATGGTACAATTACAGGTAACTTTATAAATAAAGGTATTTGGGGTAGTCTATATATGGTAGGGAAATTTAGTTTAGCACAGCTCCTAAAACTAATAATTATGCTTATATTTGATAAAGATGTTAGAAAGTTTATTGGTGAAGTGCTTAACGTGATATTCCCTAAAAAACCAAAAAAATCACGCAAATTGAGAGAGGAAGAAGAAGATGGAAAATAGTTTGAGCAGTCTTTTAAAAGAATTAGAAAGTTTTATTACAACAAAAACAGTTGTTGGAGAGCCTATCCACATAGCAGATACAATTTTAGTACCGCTTGTTGATGTAAGCTTTGGTGTTGGTACAGGGGCAAAAAGTTCGGCAACACTTACAGAGAAAGACAAAGACAAAGAGCGTTCTCTTGATGGTCCTGTTGGTTCAAACGCAGGAGGGCTTGGAGCACACATTACGCCAAGTGCAATGCTAGTTATTCAAAACGGAACAACACAACTTATCAATATCAAAGGTCAAGATAGCCTAACAAAACTTATTGACATGGTTCCAGGGCTTATGGCAAACATTCCTGATCTAGTTAATCAAGTTAAAACTAGAAAAACAGACAAAACAGCAACAGTAGCTGAGGTTGATATTGATTTTGATAAAGATTTAGAAGACTTAGACGAAATTTAATTAAAAAAGCTGGTTTACTTTTTGTAGACCAGCTGTATTTTTTTTGGTATAATTATACAAATTACAAATTGGAGGGTGTATTATGAAATTAAATTATTTGTTTAAAGAAAATAAGCCAGTACTATCTTTTGAAATTTTTCCACCAAAAAAACAAGGCGATTGGTTGCCAGAAATATATGATACAATTGATGCATTAGCCCCACTTGGACCAGACTTCATAAGCGTTACATACGGAGCGTCTGGTAGCAGCCAGTCTAACACTGTAGAAATCGCATCACTATTACAAAAAAAATATAGCATTCCATCGCTTGCACATTTAACTTGTGTTGGAGATACTGACGACATGATAACAAACGTGCTTACACGTCTTAAAGATGAAGGCATACAAAACATATTAGCACTTAGAGGGGATTTGGTTGGTGATAACAAACTTGGTGATTTTAAATATGCCTCAGAGCTTACAGAGTTTATCAAAAATTATAGTGATTTTTGTGTTGCAGGTGCTTGTTATCCAGAAGTTCACCCTGATGCACCAAATTTAGAGGAGGACATAAAAAATCTGAAAATTAAAGCTGATGCAGGGGCAGAGTTTTTTATTACGCAATTATTTTTTGACAATGCAACTTTTTATGAGTGGAGAAACAAAGTTAGAGAAGCAGGAATAACTACGCCAATAGTTGCAGGGGTTATGCCTATTACTTCGGCACAACAACTAAAAAGAATGGCAACACTTTGTGGAGCAACTATACCAGAAAACGTAAAAACTCTTGTTGAGGCTTATGAGCATAACGCATATGCACTTAGACAAGTTGGAATTGCGTATGCAACACAACAGATTTTGGATTTACTTGCAAATGGTGTTGATGGAATACATTTGTATACGATGAATAAACCGCACATAACTAAACAAATTATGGATAATATTCGAGGGCCTCTATATAGCCTTAAAGGAAAAAACTAAATGTTTGTTACAAAAGAAGTTTTGCGATATATGTCTATGCCGTATGAGCAGGCAGATGATGATATGAAAGCGGATATTTTGGACACATATGAGCAACTCAAGCAAAAGTGTGCACCAAAAGTGTTGCTTGAACTATTTGATATATCACACACAGATAATGGCATAGTTATAAGCACAAACAATTTTTACATTGAGGGTCAAGACATTTTGCGTACTATGAAAAATGCAAATAAAATGTATGTTATGGTGGCAACTTTGGGTATGGGTGCGGATATGTTTATTAGGCAAACTCAAAGCTTGTCTATGTCACAGGCGCTTATAGTTAATTCATGTTGCAATGTGCTTATAGAAAGTGTGTGTGATAACGCCGAACGTGAAATTATAGAAAAACTAAACGATAATGAACATCTTACTATGAGGTATAGCCCTGGTTATGGGGACGTACCTCTTACTATTCAAGATGGAATTTTGGCTATGATGATGGCTGGAAAGCGAATCGGACTTAGCACAACAAAAAGCGGAATGTTAGTTCCAACAAAGTCCGTTACTGCTTTTATTGGAGTTTCAAATCAAAAGGAAGACAGGTTACGCTCGTGCAGTTCATGTGCGATGAAGGGCACTTGCAAATATAGAAAAAGGGGCGATAGATGTGGGCATTAGACAAAAAATAGGAAAAGAACGATTAATATTAGATGGGGCGATGGGAACGATGCTCCAAAATGCAGGACTAAAACTTGGTGAAGTTCCAGAGCTTTTTAACTTCACAAACCCAGAGATAATTGTGGATATACACAAAAAATATTTACAAGCTGGTTCAAATATTATAACTACAAATACATTTGGAGCAAACTCATACAAAATAAACGACACTGATTATACGGTTGAAGAAGTTATACTTGAGGCAGTAAAACTTGCAAGACAGGCGATAGATGAAGTTGGATTAGGAGAGAGATATGTTGCACTTGATATAGGGTCAACAGGGAAGCTTCTTGAGCCTATTGGAGACGTATCTTTTGAAGAAATGTATGAGGTGTATAAAGAGCAGGCAGCGGCTGGGCAAAAGGCAGGCGTTGACATTGTGTTGCTTGAAACGTTTACGGATTTATATGAGCTTAAATGTGCAGTTCTTGCAACAAAAGAAAATTGCGATTTACCAATTATGGCTACTATGAGTTTTGAGGCGAATGGACGCACATTTTTTGGAACAAGTTTGGAGGCGATGGTTGTTACGCTTGAGGGGCTTGGCGTTGATATGCTTGGAATAAACTGTTCGCTTGGACCAAAAGAGCTTGCAGGACTTGTTGAGGAGCTTATGACGCTTGCAACGATACCAGTTGTTGTTCAACCAAATGCAGGGCTACCACTAATGGACGGCGACAAAATGTATTACAATATAACAAGGGAAGAATTCGCACTATATATAAAAGATTTTGCTAAACTAGGCGTAAGTGTTATTGGTGGTTGTTGTGGGACAGAACCCATGTATATACAATCATTATCAGAGTTGATAGCAGATGTTCCGTATAAAATGCCACAAAACACTCGCATTTCAAAAATATGTTCATCATCAACAGTTGTAAATTTTGAGGATATAAGAATTATAGGTGAGCGTCTAAATCCAACAGGAAAAAAACGTCTAAAAGAAGCGATTAAAAATAACGAGATTGACTATATTTTAAGAGAGGCGATTAGTCAAAAATCAGAAGGTGCAGCAATTTTGGACGTAAATATGGGGCTACCTGATATTGATGAGCCAAAAGTGTTAAAAGATATGGTTAAGCGAATTCAAGGGGTTGTTGATATTCCGTTGCAGATTGATTCGTCAGACTTTGAGGCGATTGAGCAAGCAGTGCGTATATACAACGGAAAACCACTTATAAATTCGGTTAATGCAAAACGAAAAAGCTTGGACGCTGTTTTGCCTATCGCAAAAAAATATGGAGCAGCAGTTTTGGGGCTTACGCTTGATGACACAGGAATTCCACCAACGGCACAGGGGCGATTTGAGTGTGCGAAAACTATTGTGGAAGAATCTCTAAAAATAGGGATACCAAAAGAAGATATATTTATAGATTGTTTGATGGTTACAGCGTCTGCACAGCAAGACCAAATTATCGAGACGCTTAAAGCGATACGCTTAGTTAAAGAAAATCTTGGTGTAAAAATGGTGTTAGGTGTTAGTAATGTATCGTTTGGGCTTCCAAATAGAGCACTACTAAACCAAACTATGCTTGTTGCAGCTATGCAAAATGGGCTTGATGCTCCTATTATGAACCCCAACAGCCCATCTATGGTTGCGGCGATTGATGCCTATAGAGTTCTTATTGGAAAAGATGTGAGTTCGGAAGTTTATATAGACAAATATTCAAATGTGGAAATAAGCGTAACAGCTGCTGGTGGAAAAAAATCAGAAACGGTTGTTACGGCGTCAAGTTTGCAAAATGCTATAATCAAAGGGTTGCAAGATGAGGCACGTGTCCAAACTGAAACGATGCTTAAAGAAAACGTATCAGCACTTGAAATTATTGAGGGAGAAATTGTGCCTGCACTAAATATTGTGGGTAAAGATTATGAAGATGGCAAGTTGTTTTTGCCACAGCTTATAAAGGCAGCAGAGTCTGCAAAGTCAAGTTTCGAAGTGCTTAAAACAGTTATAACAAAAGGCGAAAGTAGTAATAAAGTCGTGCTTGCGACAGTGTTTGGAGATATTCATGACATTGGAAAAAACATAGTTAAAGTTATTATGGAAAACTACGGATTTGATATTATTGACCTTGGAAAAGATGTTAGTGTGCAAGCGGTTGTTGATGCGATTAGAGAACATAACATAAAAGTTGTGGGGCTAAGTGCACTTATGACAACGACTGTTAGCAGTATGAAAGACACTATAGCGGCAATACGTGAAAACTTCGAGGATTGTAAAGTTATCGTTGGTGGGGCTGTACTTACGCCAGAACTTGCAGAATTTGTTGGGGCAGATTTTTATGCAAAAGATGCTATGGAAAGTGTGCGAATAGCAGAAAAACTTTTTGAAAAATAGGGTGTTTTACTGCTAGGCAAAAAAAACAAAAGTACCAAAAAAATTTATGTTTTTGTTGTATAAATAAATGTAATAAGGGAATACTTGTAATATTATTAATCTGTAAAGAAATTGATAGTACCCAAGAGATTACTATAATTGTACTTTATGGATTTTATTAGAAATGCCTGTTAAGCAAAAGAATATCTATTGATAAAGACTAGATTTTTAGTGAAATAGGTTGATTGTTTAACAGTATACCCTAGCTGTTAGGGGTGAGGTCTAAAAAGGCAATTTGTCATTTTTTACATTTTATGTAACGGTGCAAATCAAAAAACAATAGAGCTTGCGACTGCACTTTTAGATGTGTTAGATGACGACACGATTGCACAAAAAACAGGTTTATCAGTGGAAGAAGTGACAAACCTTAGAACTAAATAAGCAATAAAAAAAGGGGATATCCCCTTTTTTTTAGTCTAGCATATAGTTGTATTTAGCTTTTATTTCGCCCAACACACGTTTTGTAAAGTTGTCAAGTTCCAAACTACCCTCGTCACCTTTTTCACGGCTACGAACTGAAACAGTACCGTTTTCTTGCTCATCTTTTCCAACAATTAAGAAGTATGGCACTTTGCTAAGTTGTGCCTCACGTATTTTGTACCCAAGCTTTTCCGAACGGTCATCAATTTCAACACGTATACCAAGCTCATCAAGTTGTGCTGAAACAGATTCTGCGTACTCTTGGAACTTGTCTGAAATAGGCAATATTCTAACTTGCGTTGGTGCAAGCCAAACTGGGAAACCGCCCCCAAAGTGCTCTGTGATGATACCGATAAATCTCTCGATACTACCAAACACAACACGGTGTATCATAACAGGACGATGTTTTTCGCCGTCAGACCCTGTATATTCAAGCTCAAAACGTTCTGGCAACTGGAAGTCAAGCTGAATAGTACCACATTGCCACGTACGTCCTAAGCAGTCTTGTAGTTTAAAGTCAAGCTTTGGCCCATAAAATGCCCCATCACCCTCATTAACTTTAAAGTCATAGCCAAGCTCACTAACAGCATCTCTAAGTGCCTCAGTAGCCATTTCCCAAGCGTCATCTTCCCCTATGCTATCTTCAGGACGAGTTGACAACTCGATGTGATACGTAAATCCAAATGCTTTATACACCTCGTCAATTAGGCGAACAACATTTTTGATTTCGTCTTTAATTTGCTCTGGCAACATAAAAATATGTGCATCATCTTGTGTAAAGTTACGCACACGCATAAGCCCGTGTAGTGCCCCCGAAAGTTCGTGACGGTGAACAAGTCCAAGCTCAGCCATTTTTAGTGGCAAATCACGATATGAATGTGGTTTAGTTTTGTATACAAGCATACCGCCTGGGCAGTTCATTGGCTTGATTGCAAAATCCATATCATCAATTACAGTTGTGTACATATTTTCACGGTAATGATCCCAGTGTCCGCTTGTTAGCCAAAGGTCTTTATTCAAAATGATAGGTGTTGATACCTCAAGATAACCTGCTTTTTTGTGGATTTCACGCCAATAGTCAAGCAATGTATTGCGTAGCACCATACCTTTTGGCAAGAAAAATGGAAACCCTGGACCTTCGTCAAGAAACGTATATAGTTCAAGCTCTTTACCAAGTTTACGGTGGTCACGTTTTTTTGCTTCTTCAAGGCGTTCCAAATATTCATTCAGCTCAGCTTTTTTTGGAAATGCTGTTGCATAAATACGAGAAAGCATTTTGTTTTTCTCGCTACCTTTCCAATATGCACCTGCACATGACAATATTTTTATTGCGTCAACTGGTTTTGTGCTCATAAGGTGAGGTCCAGCACAAAGGTCAACGAAATCACCTTGTTGGTAAAAAGAAATTTCTTCGCCTTCTGGCAAGTCACGAATAAGCTCAACTTTGTATGGCTCGTCCATTTCTTCCATTTTTGCGATAGCTTCTTCACGTGGCAACGTAAATCTTTCGATTGGATATTTTGCTTTAACAATTTTTTTCATTTCTTTTTCTATTGCAGCAAAATCTTCTTCAGTGAAAGGTGTTTCAACGTCAAAGTCATAGTAGAAACCATCTTCGATAGCAGGACCAATAGCAAGCTTTGCTGATGGATATAAGTTTTTAACTGCTTGTGCTAAAATATGTGCCCCAGTATGGCGGAACGCCCATTTTCCAGAATCGTCACTAAATGTTACGATTTCAAGCTCACAGCCGTCTGTAAGTTCGGCTCTAAGGTCAACCATTTCACCGTTGATTTTTCCTGCACATGCCATTCTAGCAAGACCTTCGCTTAAATCTTTTGCAACGTCAAGAACTGTTGTGCCGTTTTCATACTGTTTTTTTGTACCGTCTTTTAATACAATTTCAATCATGTTTTTTTCGCTCCTGTTCTTACAACATTTTTAGTCCAATTATAGCAAATTTCTAAAAATTAATCAACGGTTTTAGACTTTTCCAATGTTTTCTTTTCGTTCCAAAGCGTCATAATTTGTTCATCGGTAGCATCTTTGATAGTAGAATTTTGCGAAATTATTCCATTTTCCACGTATTCAAATCTATCAATAAATTTATCACAAGTTGCAGAAAGCAGTTTGTCAGGGTCAAAACCTAGGTGAAGTGTAGCGTTTATTAGTGAGAAAAATACATCGCCAATTTCTTCTTCCAGATTGCCATTTCCGTTGTATGCCTCAATTGTTTCTGTAAGTTCTTCTTGAACTTTTTGTAAAGCGTCTTGCCCGTTACAAAAGTCAAATCCAGCTTTTATAGCTTTTTTGCGAACTTTTGTTGCACGCATCATAGCAGGCAAACTTTTTGACACACTACGCATACTGTCAGCAGTTGTTGTGTGTCCTTTTTCTTTCTTTTTAAGCTCGTCCCAATTTGATAACACTTCGTCTGAAGTTTTGGCGTGAAAGTTCGCAAAAATATGAGGGTGTCTATAAATAAGTTTTTTGCAAATACCGTCGCACACATCATTTATATTAAACGTGCCAACTTCGGCTTCCATTTGGCTATGAAAAACCACTTGAAGTAGGACGTCGCCAAGTTCTTCACGTAGCAAAATAGGGTCGTTTGTATCAATAGCTTCAATAGCTTCATATGTTTCTTCAAGAAAATTGCTACGAATACTTAGGTGCGTTTGCTCTTTGTCCCAAGGACATTCTTTACGTAATACTTGCATGATTTCCACTAAATCTTCAAAATTGTAACTAGCTTTTGTTTTAAATTGCATAATTAGTTATCTCTCCTTAGTTTGTTTAGAATATTATAGCAAAAATTTAATCAAAATGTTAGTCTAATTTGGTACTAAATGCTTAAATAATTGAATATTTATAGTTAAACAAAAAAAATCTGGAGGTTGGTATTGTGGGGAAATTGAACACTATCATGGGCACGACTGGCGAGCTATATTTGGACGGTCAAATGGTTAGGGAAATAGTTGAATTTAGAGGAGATTATACAAGCGATCAAAAAATTGTAGGTGTATTTTCAACTACCACCAAAATTGATTCAAAAATGGCTACAATAATTAGTGAGTATATAAGTAATGGGATTACCCCTGTATTTACAATAATTACGGGTGTAGAGGGCAACAACACTAAAATTGTAATAAGAAATGTGCATTTTTCTTCTTTGACACTTGCACATTGGCTAACTGATAACATGAAGACAACAAGCACATGCACATATACCGACTGGGAAATAATCGACAAGACAAATAGCTTTGACCTAAACAACACGACGGATCTTGGGGAGCTTGCTCGTGAATTTGGTAAACTACATTTTAATGATACTAACAATCATATCAAATACTTAAGTAAATGTATGGATATAATGGCACAAGACGAAGAAAAAACTATCAACTACATAAAAGAAAATTATCGATACGATTATGAGCATAACCCACTAGATTTTAGAGCGTATTTGCAAGAGTTTGTGTATGAGTATTCACATACTATTGCATCGGTTGAGTTTGTACGTGAAATGTGGAAATTTTTCAGTGGGGAAAATAAGGATATGATTACTAGTAAATATATCCAAAACTTAAAAACGCCAATGTATGTGGCAAATGATTATAAAGAGGCACAATAACAGTAGGGGCGGTCATTATATACCGCCCCTACAAATTAATCTACACTTCTAACTAGACGAACCATGTTAAATACACGTTGCTCGTCGCCTTGTGGTGCATTAGAATCTGGTGCAGGATAATCTGCTCTATCTCCAGTTTTAGGGTCACTTTTTTGAGAACCCGCACCATGAGCATCAACAACCTGACCATTCATTTCTCCCATTGCATTACCAAATACCATATAACTAGCTGCGTTATATTCAATTGGGCTTGCTGATGTGTCATCATGTGTTGTTCCAGACCAATAGTAAGCATAGTCATCTTCGCCAAATGCATTTACAATAGGCGTGCAATAAAATAAGCTATCAATTGCTGGTTCGCCT
>LNZQ01000059.1 GCA_002007315.1 Epulopiscium sp. Nele67-Bin004 | reverse complement strand
CTTTGCATGGTCATTGTCCTAGTACATTAAGGCAGGTTTACTTGTAATCTGCCGCATCATATCTGGATTTTCAACAAAATAGCTATTCATTGAAATCTCGTTATCATCTAAACCTAAATGAACCCAATCAACGTCTAGGTCGATTGGGTTCTCTCTTTTTTGCAAAAAGAAAATATCTGAAGTTACTTCTGTTCCAGCATTTGCCTTAAATGCTGTGTTAGGAAGTCTTATAGCTCCTAACAAATCAGCTCTTTGTGCCTGTGTTGGTGGACAACTATTAATGATTTCCAAACATTTGGCAACTTCTTCTCTAGTGATGATTAATTCTAACAACGCATTT
This sequence comes from Epulopiscium sp. Nele67-Bin004, assembly GCA_002007315.1. Next base: position 2,596 of record LNZQ01000059.1, on the reverse strand, counting down.
GGGACTATACAAAAGTGAGTTGGACTTAATCAATCAAACACAGATATTTCCGATAATTATTTGATTAATGAACTAATTGTGATATAATGAAAACAAAATAAAATATTACATAATTTGGAGGTATAATTTATGGACGACAAATCTTTTAGACTAAGAAAAGGTGATGGCATAGCAATTTTTGCGCCGTCATGGCCAGCTACGGCTCTTACAAAAAGTAGATATGAAAGAGGTAAAAAGTTTCTTGAAGATAAAGGGTTTACCTTTATATGTGGCAACCTAACAGGCAAATCGGATATTTATCGTTCTGCCTCTATAAAGGAGCGAGCTGATGAACTTAATTCCTTGATACGAAATCCAGAAGTGAAATGTATTATTGCAGCAATTGGAGGTATGAATTCAAACTCAATTCTACCATATATAGATTATGAGGCCTTTAAAAATAACCCTAAAATAATTATTGGTTACTCAGATGTTACTGCAATACTACTTGGAATTTATGCTATAACAGGTATTACTACTTTTTATGGCCCAGCTGTAGTTCCTTCTTTTGGGGAGTTGCCTCCGTATGCTGATGAAACGTTTAAGTATTTTGGTGATATGTTTTGTGAGGAAATTATATTCCCGTATACATACCCTACACCAGATTTATGGACAGACGAGTATCTTGACTTTGAAACTCAAGATAGGGCAAAGATAGGAAAGAAAAACAAGCTAATTACAGTGCATGAGGGTAAGGTAATAGGTCGTATAATAGGTGGTAACTTAAATACTATAAGTGGAATTTGGGGCAGTGAATATATGCCTAAAATTAAAGAGGGGGATATCTTGTTTATTGAAGATTGTAATAAAGATATATCAACTGTTGAACGCAGTTTTTCTCATCTTAAAATAAATGGTATCTTTGATAAAGTTGCAGGCATAATCTTAGGCAAACATGAGCTTTTTAATGACCTCGACACTGGTAGAAAGCCTTATGAAGTTCTTATGGAAGTGATAGGTAATACTTCTATCCCTATTCTTGCAGAGTTTGATTGTTGCCATACCCATCCAATGCTTACTATGCCGATAGGTGCTCAAATTGAATTAGATGCAACAAATAAAAAAGTAACTCTGCTTAAATTTTAAGCACTATCTAAAATCAAGATGCTAACAATATTAGAGAACAAAAAAGCAGAAAATATTAGGTTATTACACCGTAAATGTTTTCTGCTTTTTTTCTTGTCTCTTTAACATATTACTTAAAATCTATTCAAACACAAATATTTCCTCGATTGGAACTTCTAATATCCTTGATATATCTACTGCCAGTTTTAAAGACGGGTTGTACTTTGCATTTTCGAGTCTCATAATAGTTTCACGCCTAACCCCAACAATGTTGCCTTTTGATGCTGAATAAGATACCATTCCTGTTTGCCCATCTAAAAATTTATGACTGCCTCCACCTGTGCCATACTCAGTTTTTAAAGCACTTATTATTTCATCAGAAGATAGCTCTTGGTTATACAAGTGATAAACTCGTAATCTACTATTTTGAACTACACTTCCTCTTTGAAGTATATGGTCAATCTCATTTTGTGGCAATAAAAAAGCAGATGGACTTTGTGATATTTCACTTTGCCTATCTGTTATATTTTTTATTTGTTCTTCTTCTGATGGAAATAACTTTATTTGCGTTATGTTTTCTGTTACCCGTATACCTTTTGATGCTCACTAAAATACTGCCTGTAGGTATATTTTTTCATAGATTGGTTACCCTAATTATAGTGTTAAATTTTCTATAACCTTTAGTGTAATATGTCGTCCTATGCGGACGTGGATTGAAATCATCAAGTGTGCCTTTCTCATACACCCATATTTCCCGATGGGTGTATCGGCTTTCTTGCTCAGTTGTATGTTCGGCACTAGATAATCGCCATCTTGTCTGTAAGTTAATTCGCTCATTTTCTAATCCCCTTTCTGTTTTTACAATCTCTTTACCTATATCTCTAAAAATTTGTTCTGTTTGCTCACTAAGTGCAGTACATAATGATGTAATAATTGATGGGCTATTGATTTCCATGACAGGAAAAAAATCTTCTAGTTCAAATTGTTCCGATACGTCTAGCCCCATTCTTTTCATTAGTGTGTATGACATACTAACAGATAATGCACTTTCAAGTATTATGCGTATGTTATCCTCATCTAAATCTTCTAAGTAAGTACCTTCTATTAGATATTGGAGTGAATAGCTGTTATCATTATAATACTCCTTTGAGAGTTTATTTGCAATACTATCAATGACTGATTCTAAACTATCTCCCGTCACCTCATATCTATCTTTTAACATATCTAAAATGTTGTCGTGATGATGGTCTTGCATTTCCCAAAGATACGGGGTCTTGGCATTATGCTTACCATCAGTATCAGCCACATCAAATACATATTTAATATTTCCCTTATCAGAATATGGGTCTATAAGTGCAATTCCTTTTGAGCCTCTTTTAACGTATCTGTTCATTCTTGTATTCCACAAACCATACTCGGCACAAGCTGTTGCTTTAGGATTTTGTGCGTATATCATTAGTTGCTCGTGGTATGGGTACTTATATACGTTCCC
>LNZQ01000058.1 GCA_002007315.1 Epulopiscium sp. Nele67-Bin004 | reverse complement strand
GAAAGATATTTTAACCAGCCAGAAGAATCTGAATGAAAGATGATTGTAAGTGCATTGTGGGAATTGCAGGTTGCTGCATTTTTGAAGCTTGACTCATAAAAGTCAGGATGACTCTGCTGCTCGGATGTTGTTTTGTCCACTGTGTGTTTATCTGTCAATTAACTTTGTGCAAGTCCAATTCTAAATTCCTGGTTTATCCAATAAATTAGAATACTTCATTGAGCAACTCCAACGATAGGCCATCCCTCCTGGTTAATGATATGGTTGCTAATTAAAAGATGGGAAAGGATTGTTAGTGAACAGAACGGGAAAGAAAATGAAACATAGAGGCAAATGAGAAAATCGCTATTTATCTCATTTTAAAGCATTGAATATCATAGCTCTCAGTAGACAGCTAATACAGGCAGTGGAGTAGTTTCATGGTGGAGAAAATTAACCATTTAGTGTCCAATTCTTTATTAAGAACGGTTGATTTTCTGAACTGTTATTGTTTGAGTGCTGCAACGTTTGCAAACTTCGGTCAAAAGATGAATATGCTGGGCCTCGATGTGGATATTAATGAAGAGTCATATCGCTATGCTACTCTTCCTTCCTTCCTCCCTTCCTTCTGTGCTGGCAGTAGATTTATAATTGCAAAATCAGATTATGTTTCGATGCTCCAAACTGTGACATCTGGCCCTCTGTCCAGTCCTGCAGGCGGAAAGATAAACTGACATGTGTGCTGCACATTTGGGCACAAGAACACAATAACAGGTCATTCAACAGACGGTCAGACTTATTGCAAAGGAGAAATAATTTAACACAATCACCAGTTAGCATGTGCGTACTTTCTGTTTACTGGTCACAGACCCACTCACAACATTTATTTGCGGTCGAGTTTAAGACCTTTTTCAAAATGCTGTGCTGTGAAGCAGTTACTGTAGTTAAACAAATTCTGGGCTGTATTTTGAATAACAAGCGATGCTGTGAGTGAGGGTGATTTTGCAGAGCACTGCAGAAAATGAAAAGCAGATTATAGATGTACAGAAAGCATTTTCATTCATTACAGTTGTTTACAATGAGACAGAACCAGCCACTGCTTTGCAGATCCCTTGAACTTGAAACTTAAAAAAAAAATTAAATATTTGTTTTTTGTTAATAATACATAAATGAGAATGACATATAAAAAGAGCAGCTCTTAAATAATTTGCATTTCTCTGCATTCTCAGTGTGTGCCAATAATATATGGTAATGGTGGTTGCAGAGCACCATAAAAAGGAAAAATTCATGAAGCATTATTGTTCTTTTTGTTGTGTCCTTTACTTATATTTTAATATAAATCATTTGCCCCAAAAAAAGAAACACAACACAACACACATAGTTGAAGATGAATTTGACTTAAAACAATTTTTGTTCAAATTTTGCATAAATTCTTCAGGACACAATAATTGTGCAGTGAAAGTCTAATATAGTGACGGCCCTGGTGCGTAACACTGCACTTTGTCTAATGACATTTATGTCCATTCACCGGAGATAACTAAGATTAATAGAAAGATCAACAGACAGACACCCTTTATTTTGTGAACGAGTCTCCTCTTTGACCACAGCTGACTACTGCTATCACCTAACTGAAGATTGAACATTCTAGTGGAAAACCATTATCAGGTTTTGATTGAGCACAATGAAAGTTTCATCTTTCAACAGATAATTCTAGTGTCAAACTCTGCACATAAACATCACTGTGCACAGTGAAGCTTAAAGTGCAAATTCTGTTTTGGGAACTTCCAGGGTTCCTCCATGTTAAATGGGTGATTTTAAAAAATAAGCTCAATTCTTCCAAAACACTTTTATTTTGGCTTGACAGCTACTAAATTGAACATATTCGATCTGATGTTTTGTGTTGCAGGTTACAGTTATTCTAAATGTTGGGGAACTCCTTATCCTCGAAAGCATCAGATAAACCAAATCCAAAAACCTGTTATTCCTCTGCCTCTCTGTATGACTGACATGTTATTTTTACACACTTCTCTGCTTCATGCTTTCTTCCAGGATCTTGTCTCTTTATGTCCTAATTTAGCTGTTGATGTTTACTTCTTTAGCCATGTTTGGCAACCACATATTTTCCAATGAATCTGGAGACAAACTGTATTTTTGTGTATGGGACTCTGCATTGTGGAAAAAGACGTCTGTTAATATAAGATATTATATGAGAGGTGTCGTAGTGTATTGCTGGATATCAAACCTCAACGCCTTCTTACTGTGTTATGTTTTGGTTACCACTGGCAACTACTGCACATTTGGGATTTCCTGACTGTCTGGCAGAGTCCTGCATCGGGCCAGATACCCGATGGACAACCTGCAAAAAAAGTGATTTGTGGGTAATTTTTTGTCTTATTTTTTTGTCTGGGTTCGGTTCTGGGCAGAACAAAGCACATGTGGGACAGATCGTGGGTACTCATCAGCTAGATTAATTCCACCCATAAATCCTATATACCCATCAACAACAGTTATTTTTCTGTGGTCACGGTTATTAAATTTAAAAGTTAATGCTGGTTTCACTTCGTTAAAAAGTAAAGTTTTGATACCTTTTTTTTGTAGTGTTTTATGATAATTTTCAGGTAGTGTAGTTATCGTTCCTGCATCATCATATATAACACGAACTTCAACGCCTTCTTTTGCTTTTCTCTCCATTATATCCAAAATGCTGTTCCACATCAGTCCTTCTTCTATAATGAAGTATTCCATAAAAATGAAGTGTTTTGCACTTTCTAATGCCTCCAACAATCGCTCAAAAAAACTTTCTCCAGGTGTTAAATACTCTGTTTCAGTGTTTTTATATATAGGAGCATACGCATAACTATATATATATTTCGACTGATTTGCTACACTTTTGTCCAAAGCCCCAACTTCTTCTAATATCTGTTGATTTTGTTCACATAGATACTCTGTATCTTTCACTACTTTATCTATTACATGTTTTATTTCTCGGTTTAGCCTTTTTCCACCAAAAGCCAAGTAAAATAATCCCCCAAATATAGGAAAACTCATAATTTGAATAACCCATGCCAGTTTGTATGATGGGTTGTCTTTTCTATTTACTATATATACTACAACAACCAAACTCATAGTGATTAATCCGATATAAACATAAACGAAATACTCACTTAAAATTAGTATCGTATACGCCAAAAATATCAGTTGTACCAACATCAAAATTCCAATTGTAAACATTCTGCCTGTCAAGAAGTTAACGACTTTTCTAATCATGTTACACCTACTTTTGTTTCATTTCTGCTATAATTAAATCAACTTCTTCTTTAAGTTTATCTAGGTCAACAAGTTTTTTAATACTTTTATCTCTGCTCATCACCTCAACTTGTGAGTTTGCAAGATTTTTTTCACCTACCACAATTCTTAGTGGTATCCCAAGTAGGTCAGCATCTGCAAATTGCACACCTGCTCCAACGTTTCTATCATCAACGATAACTTCGTAGTCTTTGTTAAGCTGCTCATAAATATCAAAACCAACAACATTCATATCTTGCTTTTTGCTCTTTAATACGCAAATGTGAATTTGCCATGGTGCGATACTAATTGGCCATATAGGGCCATAGTCATCATGTTTTGCTTCTATGATAGAGGCGATAAGTCTACCAACACCAATTCCATAGCATCCCATAGTTGGTGTTTTGGCTTTTCCATCGTCATCAATATACGTCATTCCCATAGACTCACTATATTTTGTACCAAGTTGGAATATGTTCCCGACTTCTATTCCACGCTTAAATTGAAGTTTACCTGCACATGTTGGACATTGTTGCCCTTCGTTAACTTGTGATAAGTCATAAAATTCCTTGATATCTAAATCTCTGTCAACGTTTAGTCCTGTTAGGTGATGGTCAACTTCATTCGCTCCACATGCTAAGTTTGTTTCGTCTTGTAATGATTTATCAAATAACACTGTAATGTTAGACATATCCAAATTGTGTGGTCCAATAAATCCAAACACCAACTCACTTTTGTCATAATCAACATAAGGAGTTATTGCCGATTTTACAACTTTTTGAACTTTAGCTTCGTTAACTTGTAAATCACCACGCAAAAATACTACTAACGGTTTATCTTCTCCTTCAACTTTGAAAACAGATGCTTTTAACAATTTGTCTTCACCTGTGTTAAAGAAATTTGCTAAATCTGCAATAGATGTTATATTTGGAGTGTGCACTTTTGCAATATCAGTAGCATCAACTTGCGATTTGTGTAATGTAGCCGTTGCCACTTCCATGTTTGATTGATAATCACAAGTGTCACAAACAACAATCGTATCTTCACCTATGTCGCACAACAACATAAACTCATGCGAAACACTTCCACCCATCATGCCTGTGTCTGCCTCAACACACACAACTTCAGGCACACCAACTCTTGCATAAATTCTGTTGTACGCCTCTAAACACTTATCATAATATTGTTGTAGACACTCTGTGTTTGTGTGGAACGAGTATCCATCTTTCATCGTAAATTCTCTAACACGGATAAGCCCCCCACGTGAACGTGCCTCATCTCTAAATTTAGTTTGGATTTGGTAAATCATAAACGGATAGTTTGTGTATGATTTTGCTTCCGTTCTAGCTAAATGTACAGATGCTTCCTCGTGAGTCATACCAAGTACAAGCTCTTTTCCTGTACGGTCTGTCATACGCATAAGTTCGCTACCAATGCCTTCAAATCTGCCTGACTCTCTCCAAAGCTCACCTGGAAGAACAACTGGGAATATAACTTCTTGCCCATCTATTTTGTTCATTTCTTCTCTTAGGATAGCTTCTATCTTAGTTTTGATTTTTACTGCTGGTAATAGCATAGAAAAAATACCATTAGATACTTGTCTAACATATCCTCCACGCAATAAAAAGATATGGCTTACACTCGTTGCATCACCTGGTTTTTCTTTAAATCTTTCGCCTAACAATTTGCTCATTAACATATTTATTTTCCTTCTTTCTTAATATATTGTTCCACGTGGAACACTTTTCTTTTGCATATAATGTTCTACGTGGAACAGTTTAGAACATTATACTTGTGTTCCACGTGGAACATCGTGACTTTATTTCGAGATTGCTTCTTGTAATGTTTTTTTCTCTTCCTCGGATAATACATATTTAGATTCACCTTCTAAAATAGGCTTTGCATATGTGTATGACCCATCTCTACTATATATACCATTGACAACTACACCATTATTATGTTCATCTAACAACGTAATAATAAATGATAAATCTGCCCCAACATTTTCAATAGCTTTGTATCTTGTTATACTAACTTTTCTAATAGTAGTTTGCATACGTTGTTCCAAATTTTCAATTAGTTTTGTATGGTTTTGCATATCTACTTCTAATGTTCTAACTTGCTCTGCGTATGTTGATAGAAGTTGTTCTAAATCCATATCATCACGTTTCATAAACGTAGTATACTTTTTTTGTATACGGGATATTTTTGCCGATAAAAAAATTATTATACAACCCAACAATATATTTGCTATCAATAGATAAAATACAATGTATCCATTATAGCTTGTTATCCAATTCAATATTTGTGTCATCTTATAACTCTCTCCTACGTTGTTTTAAATGTATCTATAATTCTAGCTAGTTCTTCGTCTGAATAGTATTCTATTTCTATTTTGTTTTTCTTTTTGCCTGTTGATAGCGTTACTTTTGTGCCCAAAATAACTTGCAACTTTTCTTCTATCTGTTTATGGAACACACTTTGTTCAGCCTTTTGGATAGTTTCTTTCGGTGTTTCTTCTTTATTTAAGGATTGAATATATTGTTCTAATTGTCTTACTGTTAGCTCTTTTTCAATTACGATATCAACAACTTCATTTTGTTGTTGTTCACCCTCTAAAGAAAGTATTGCCTTAGCATGACCAAAAGTAATCTCATTGTCTATAATTTTTTCTTGTGCATACTCAGAAAGTTGATTTAATCTAATAGTGTTTGCAACAGCTGACCTACTTTTTCCAACTTTAGATGCAATTTGGTCTTGTGTTAGCCCAAATTCTTCAACCAATAGTTGATACGCCTTTGCCAACTCTATAGTATTTAAATCTTCACGTTGAATATTTTCAACTAATGCGATTTCAAGTTGTTGTTGCTTTGATATCGTTGTAATAGTTGCAGGCATTTTTGTAAGCCCAGCATTTCTAGCAGCACGATATCTTCTTTCTCCTGCTATAATCTCATATCTATCACCTTCTTGTACGACTGTTATCGGTTGCAACACTCCATGTTGTTTGATAGATTCGGTCAGTTCATCTAGCGGACCTTGTGCAAATTGTTTTCTAGGTTGTCCTTCTTTTGGGTCTATTTTTTCTATCGGTAATAATATAGAAAGTTCTGTTCTTTCTTCTTTAAGTCTAGCCTGTTCTTCATGTGTATCTGGCGAAAATAGCACATCTAATCCTCTACCTAATCTCAAACTACTTCACCCTTTCTATAAGTTCTTTTGCCACTTCTTCATATTGTTGTGTTGGCTTGCTGTTTGGAGCATACTTGATACATGATAAACCATGGCTTGGTGCTTCACTTAACCTAACACTACGATTAATTTTAGTTTCAAACACTTGCTGTATAAAATATCTTCTAACTTCATCTATAACTTCGTTTGCAAGCTTTGTTCTACCATCAAACATAGTAAATAGTATTCCTATTATATCCAGTTTACTATTCGTTTTTCCTTGAACAAGTTTTAATGTTTCCAAAACTTGTGCCAGTCCTGCCAGTGCATAGTATTCACATTGCATAGGTATTAGTATGTGATTTGATGCTGTTAATGCATTTATGTTTAGTAAATTTACAGACGGTGGACAGTCAATCAAAATAAAGTCATAGTCTTTTTCCACTTGTTGTAATACAGTTTGTAGCATATACTCTTTTTTTGTACGAGTGCTACACTCAATTTCTACGCCTGCAAGTTTCATGTTTGATGGCAATATGCTAAAAGGCTCTGCCTCAACTTCTAGTATTGCATCTGTTATTGCAACTTCTCCTATAAGTACCTCATACATCGTTTTAGATACTTTCCATATGTCTACCCCAACCCCTGTGCTCAAGTTCCCTTGTGGATCCATATCTACTACCAAAACTTTACTTTTCTGTGCCAGTGCTGCGGCTAGGTTTATTACTGTTGTTGTTTTTCCAACGCCACCTTTTTGATTTACCACTGAAATTATGTTCCCCATGTGCCTTCCTCATCTCTTTTAGTATACTTTAAGTAAAAAATTTGACTAAATACACTTATAGTATACCATATTTGGGGCTATTTCTTCTTATTAAATTGACATATTTTTCTTTTTTATCAATATATTATAAAAAGCTTGTTTCACTAATGTTCCACGTGGAACAATTATTTATAGAAAGGACGTGCCTATTATCAAAAATCTATTAAAAAGCCCATTTATTTTTATATTATTTGTTATATCATTACTAACAATTTATACTTTTTGTGTTAGATTTTATTTGCCTATTATGCCCAATGTAACTATTAAAATAAGCCCAGTAAACTATAATGCCGAGTTGCAACAGATTACTTTTAGCTTAGATTTTCCGATAGATGAGTATTTCTTTTTAGTTTATGAGGAAAGTTTGGAACAAAATTGGTTGTATTTTAATTTAGACACATATAACAACTTGGACATATCTCGGCTTTTTGTTCCTGACTACATAGAAAAGTATGTGTTATTTGAGGGTGACAAAACTGTTAGCGAGTTTCATTTTGACATTCAATCTAAATACGCCCTAAGCTATATGGCAACAAAGGAATACATATTTCACCTTCAACTCATAGTTCCGTATAGATTTTGGTTTTTCCCTGTATTTTATTATACAACTCACTACACATTTTATGTCGAACCACTTATTTGAAAGGACTAGCTCATGAAAAGTTTATTTGTTATAATTTTGATTTTTAAACAAGTTGGGGACATACCAATGCAAAAAAAAGACAGAGAGCAGTTGTACTTTTTAAAATGTTTGGCTTATTTGTTTCTTAGCAGCGTTAGTTCTACTTTGTTTACATATACTGTTCCTCTTGGAGCAATTTTGATGTTTATTTTATACTTGATAGACGATGCAAATAAAGTTGTAAAGCTGAAGATGATATTAACTGGGCTAATTATAGTTATTTTATCATCTATTAGTTTCAACACTTTTAGTGACCCGTTGCAAAATTTGTATTTATCAGAGCAAACTTCAAATATTATTCGCATAGATGCATATTCCTATACGCCTGAATATGAACAGTTTTTGTTTGCTATATCTGAAGAAGAACAAGTGGAGGAGTGGATAAGCCTATTGCTAAAAAGCCAACCTGTATCATATTGGAACTACAAATCTATACCAAAATCTATCGGGTATAGACTTAGGTTATATTCTGCTGACCATAGTATAGATATCATTGTTAGCAATCAACAACTTAATAGTCAAAACTTATATGTTGGCGACCAATATACGGGATATTATAATGAAGATATTCTTGAACTTATAGAATCAGTTCACCCTGCCACCCCCTATGTTTTGACGATAAACGCCTCCACTGATGCTGTAATTAATATTAACAATTCTACGATTTTACATACTTTGTGGCAAAAAATTATATGGTCATCAAAAGATGATGTAGCCAATTATTCGCTTGATAATTTTAGTGTGTCTGCTTATTTGTTTTTTGAGTCCAACCTCGGGTGTCGGTTATTTTTTACGACCGATTTTCATTTTGCATATATACAAGACCAAGGGGTTATTGCGTTGCCGTCAAGCCTACAAAAGATGTTGTATGAACAATTTATTTTATCGCAACTAGAAACTGTGGATATGTTTAGGGATTTTGCTCCAACTCATATTTCTAATTCGATACCAAGCTCTATTGATTTTCATATATCTCCTGATGAGGATAACTTTTTCTATGGTTTGTATCGTTCGGATTATAAAGCAGGCGAAACTATATTTTTGCACACTGTTACGTCGCTTGATAGCAAGTTTTTTGAGCTTAAAGCACCGTATTTATTGTTGTTAGACCAAAAAGGTCCATCACAATACGACCTTATGTTGGTCAATCAAAATATCCCCGAAAGTCATAGATATATGGTTAAAAACGCAAATATCAATCCAAGCTCAATAGCTATTTGTCCACAAAACACTACGTTTGCATATATTACTGATAATGACGAACTTTCAACGTTGTTTTATGTTAGCAACTATTATCAGTCACCAAAAACTATAGTTTCTGGCAAAATATATGACTGCGTGTTTTTGTCTGATAAATATATAGCTTTCACGCAAGAAATTGACGACATAAATTTATTGTGTGTGTATGATACACAATTAAAGAAAATCGTTAAATATACTTATATCCCTGGGGACATACATTTTGTTGATAGCTATAACAATCAAATTTTGTTTACTGTGCAAAGCATTGATAATTTGGAGCTTAAAGAGGGTTTGTTTATTTTAAATAGCGATTTATCTATTCAACCATCAGATTTTGATGATATTTCTTTGACAAATTAAACTAAAATAGCCCCTTAGTTGGTTTAAGGGGCTACAACTTGATATATTGCAAATATTCCAATCAGATTTTCTATTATAGACAGTTCATATGCTATCAATGTATGTACTAACACCAAAATAATAATTATATATTAACATATAACTAGCTTTTATTTAAACTAAAAAACAACCCCTTTTAAGAGGCTGTTTTATTTCTGTTGCGAATAATATTAACTAAACCAACTACAATAATTATTATTGAACTAAATAAACAAACTGCTTTTGCTGTTGCAAAAAATCTTGCCAATCCGATAAACTCCATATTTAAACTTAAACCAGTATACAAAACAGCTATGTTCTCTATCGTATCAAATGTCCCTGTTAAAAATGGAATATAACTCAAATATTTATTTGTCGTAAGCCATTTTAATAGCAAATGAAAAAGTGTCACACTGATAATAACATAAATTGAATCCATAATAAAAAAGTTAGTCATAAACGCCCTACCTTCTTCACCATAATCTAACACCAAATTTTCAATATCAGCTATACTTTTGCTATAATCAACTAAATATGAATCGACCATTTCATTTCCACCAACGTTTTCTGTAAATGTCGGCAAAAACACTCCCATAAAATATGCCATAAAAGCGATATACGCTATAACAGCCACAATAATTTGTTTTTTCAGTTCCATATTTTTCTCCATTTTGTTTGTCAAATTTTTTGCTACCTAATTTACAACTGTATTCATACAATAAGATTTTCCTTCTTTATACAATACCATACCTGCTACAAAAAAAGTTAAACCATCAGCAATAGGTTGTGCATACCACACACCATTAAGTTGCAACATGTTAGGCAAAATTAATAATAATGGAATAAGGAAAACCACTTGTCTAAGCAAACTAAGCATCATTGCTTTTTTCGCTTTACCAATTGCCTGCATAAATCCAATACCTGATATACACGTAGCTATTGCAGGAAATAAACTTGTATATTTTTTTAGTCCATCTGACGCAAGCTCAATAAGTTCTGGATTGTCACCACAATAAGGCGTTACTAACATAG
>LNZQ01000057.1 GCA_002007315.1 Epulopiscium sp. Nele67-Bin004 | reverse complement strand
GAATCTCAAAAGCAAAAGAAAGCTGTCAAATAATAATATCTATAAACTATTATTATTTACATAAACTTAAATAATATAAAATAAAAACAAAAGCGGTTATCAAATTATATTGACAACCGCTTTTTTGATTTAGTTGTTGCAGTAAGGATCAATGTATTTGCTTGTTGTTTTGGAGCTTGTATGCCCAGCTTTTTTGCGTGCCAGCTCTATGTTTTGGCTGTTGTTAAAAGTATGTGTCAAAACATAGTGTCTTATCTGCCTCAAATCGTAAGTGTTTTTATACACACCCTTTACCACTCTTCTTAAACCGAGCTTTGTCATAATGTTATTCCATTTGTTGTTGTAATATCTGTGTTTTTGACAAAATACAAAATCGTTATCAGACAATAAAAAATGAGCCTTACATTTTTCGTAAAGCTCATCGCTTAGGGTAGTGTGTATGTGTTTTTTGGTTTTAAATTGATATGTTCTTAATATGTTTGTGCCAGAAATTAAAGAGTGTTTATCTAATTTTATTATCTCATCTGGTCGGCTTCCTGTAGCCAGCATTAATTCCAAAAACAATGAAAACTCTTCGTCATCTTTGGCATTTTCAAGAATTAAATCCATTACTTCTTCGGGTATACTGGAAGTTTTATTCAATTTTTTCTTTGTGAACAACGAGGAGCTGACAGCTTGTGCAACTCTATGGTAGATATAATTGCTGTCTTTGCAATAATTTACAAACACGCTGAATAAAATCATATTGTTTGCAATATAAATATCAGAATAGCCTTTGTTATCCCTAAGAGAATTTTGGAATTTCACTATTCTTTCTGCAGTTAAATCCTCCCAGCTGAATAAACAATCATCAAG
>LNZQ01000056.1 GCA_002007315.1 Epulopiscium sp. Nele67-Bin004 | reverse complement strand
TAAACGACACACTAAACAACAGCTCTATATAATCATCAGTTTTGTTGAACAACTTAGGCAACACTTGATTAAGTTCATCGCACTGCTTCACAAACAAAAATCTAAACAACTCATCAAGTTTGTTATCCTCTTTCAACCCGTCTATCAGGCTTTCTTCTTCCACACTAAACTCTATCCCCGTCAAATATGGGTCGGTCACTATGTCAGGCTCTGTCTTACCCGCCGCCTCACTTGACAAAGCCCTAACACCCGTCGGCAAATATTCGTTCACTTCCATAAACCTAATCGCTATAAGCCTGTTAAACCAAGTGTACGCCACTTCTTCAACAACAAACTCATAAGCAGTTTTATAGTCGCTATCTTCCAATTTTTCACGTATTCTATTAGCTATAGCTGTTCGCTTTTTTATATTTACCCCCTCAACTTCAATCGGTGTTGCTGCCCCAATATCAAAAAATTGCACCGCTTCCGTTGATTGCTCAAGCGGGGCAAGAATTTCATTTTCCGTTATTCCCACAAGCAACATTTTGTCTGTTATCGTACTTATTAGTTTTGTTCTTGCCCATATGGCAAAGTTTTTTATTGCTGTTTTGTTCATTAGTTTTCCTCCTAAAAATTTTTTCTATATTTTTTAGCATTCTATTGTGCTAATTTTTTCATCTTGACAAGCCTAATTTCATATAATATAATTAGTTATATGATCAGGCTCAGCTCCTTACGAGGACTGAGCTATTTTACGTTAGAAAGGAATTTACAAATGAAACCCTTCAAAACTCATGAGGATCAACTTGCTATACTTGAAGAACGTGGTCTTAAAATTATAAATAAGCACAAAGCTATTCTTATCTTATCTAGAGAAAATTATTATAATATTGTTAACGGCTACAAAAACCTATATCTACAACGCACTCCAAGTGGTGAAATTCAATCCCCAGAACGATATAAACCCGATTCAACTTTTGAAGAATTGTACTTGCTTTTTCAATTCGACCGTGATTTACGCAATTGTCTATTAAAATATCTTCTTATATTTGAAACAAGTGTTAAAGCAAAACTTGCTTATAGATTTTCAGAACAGTTCAAAGGAATGCATGACTACTTAATATTTTCTAACTATACTACTGATACCAAAAAATCTAAAAGTGTTCTTGGAGTAATCTCTAGCCTTATAAATACCCAAAAAAACAAAAGCGAACTTCCCGCTATCTCTCATTATTTAAACGAATATGGAGGTATACCTTTATGGGTATTAGTAAAATATCTTACTTTTGGCAATATAAACTTTATTTACAGTGTTTGTATTGAATCCATCAGAAATAAAATAGCCCAAGATTTTTCTATCGAATTCCAACATAGCTATAATCAAAAAATCCATTTTACCCCTAAAATGTTAGAATGTATTTTACAAGTAGGAAATTTTTATCGCAATGCTTGTGCTCATGAAGATAGGCTATATAACTATAAAGTCAAAAAAATGCCTAGTGTAACACAGATTTCTACTGCTTTAGATGTCCCACAATGCGATATTAATAGCGGTAATATCTATACAATATTCTCTTGTTTAAAATTAGTTATATCTAAGGAAGATTATGACCAGCTTTCTAAGCAAATAAACTGGATTTTTGATAACTACCAGCCTCTATTTACATCTATTCCTTTTACTGATATTACTACCATAATGGGCTTTGTGAAATAAAAGTTACTAAGAAATAAATTGTATTAAAAGTTATTCTTACAATTTATTTCTTATTCATTACTCTAAAACTCCACGTTTAGTATCACATTTTCCTTAACTTGCCCTTTCAAATTTCTTCTCAGCCGTTCAACATACTTATCAACATCTTGCTCTGTTTCAATCCTCCAAGTATTTTCTTGGTTAACTGTCTTTATGCTCACCACTTTTTGTTGCTTCACTGGTACAACTACCTTTGGTGCTTCAGCTTTTTCAGCTATTGAATTTTGTTTTGCAAGTTCAGCTTGTTTCTGTCTTTGTAGTTTTTCTTCTTCTTGCCTAATTTGGTTTAACAATCTTATTTTAAGTGCATCAGCTTCAACTTTAATAGTTTGTAAAGTCGCTATGTTGTTACAGCTTGTCGCCTTAGCGTCCAAACCATCAAAACTGCTATTAACTCTACTATTAAACAACTTCTCACATTGTTTGCCTTGCAAATCTTCAAGCACTCTTTTTCTCTCGCTCTCAATTGCCTCAAAAACTGGCTGGGCTGTTTGCTCCAAAATATCCGAATATAAGTTTCTATAACTGTCTGTTAGTTCTATAAGCTTCTTAATTTCTCTATACGGAGATTTGTTACGCAAGATAGTATCTATATTTTTTATAATGCTTTCTATTTCTTCGTTTGTGATAAATGTCTTGCTCTCGTCATAGATTTTTATCAACTGCATAGTTTTATCCCATATGCTTTTTTGCTCACCCTCAAAAAACGCTTTTATTGGGGCAAAGTCCTCGGCAAAATCCAAATAATCATCTTGACTTCCATCTAGCGTCCTAAAAAATTCTGTTGAGTTGTTGATGTCATTTATCTCCCCAAGCAATTTTTTACCGTTTTTAACAACAGGTAACCCAGGGTAAGCTGATTCATTTCTATAATGTATCTCCATTTTGTCTATTTCTTGTTTCATACTGTTAGACAGCCTTTTAAAAGTTCTTAATATCGCATCATCTTCAACATCACTAATAGACACGTTAAATAATTCTTTCGCTATCTCTTTAACTGCTTTTTTCTGCTTGTCGTTCGCCTTTTCCCTTTTCTCCATAAGTAGCTTTTCCGAAAACTCACTTTTATTTAAATATCTAAATATCTCGTCAGGTTTTCTACTAAACAACGTAATATTTTCTTGGTTTAGAGCCAACGTTATTTCGCCATCTTTCAATAGTTTTGCAACCAACCATTCAACGTCTGATTCTAAAAATCCATACGGAGGTTTTAGAAAATATTCTTTAAGCGTCTTGAGTGAGGTTTTCATATGCTTTCTAGTGTTTGTTGCAATAAATTGGCTTGCATCGTTTAGTGCCAACTGGTTTGGTTGTTGCTCCGTATTATCTAGCGTTATTTGACGTGTGGAATTTTCTTGCAATACTGCTTTTATTTCTGCGTCTCCCATAGCCACTGTTATATAGTACATTTTGTGATACTTCGCACTTACTAATTTACCTATTCCTTCGGTGATTTTTTTCACTATATCTTTTGTGTTAGTTTGCAGTGTGTCCCCGTTTGTATATATAGTAGAATCTTTTAGTGCTTCTTTTAAAAATAACTCAGCTTGAGCTTTTCGCTCTTTAAGCTCTTTTCTTTTTGCGTCTTTTATTTGGTCATGCTTTGTTGCAACTGAAGTTTTATTTAATTTTAGATACTTGTCTATCTTTAACACTGCTCGTATTTCGTCAATAAAAACTCTATCATTTGGCAGTCTTACAAGAACATCTGCACCTAGCGTTGTTTGTACTCGTAATGTACTTTCTTCAACGGCACCGTCATAGTCTGGCGTTAAAATATTTAGGTTAATAACATTAGATTTGTTAGATTTATATAGCTTATTATCCACAAGTTGATTAAACCCTATCACATATCGCCCTTTAAGGTGTGGACACTTATATTTTGTTTCTGGGTATATCGTTCCAAAAATAAGAGTTGAAATTTCATTTGTTATTTCCCCAAGCTCGGCTGGCTGATTTTCAATTTCCCTATTTATTTCTTGCTCTTCATTTGATAAAAATACGTATATCTCTCCAGATTTTTGCACATAGTTTTGTCTACACAGCTTTTGTAGTGCTATATCAACTTTTTCTTTTAGCTCAATTCTACTTTGGTCTATATCCGTCGCCATAAGACTTGTAATGTTCTCCATATTTGCAGTTATAGCCGAATCAACATATTTAATCATAAACAGAGTTTTTAAAACTTCAACTTCAAAACAACACTTATCTTTGTCTGGATTAAGCTTTTCATTGTCCCAAGCTCTAGCAATAACCACTCTATGACTGTGATCCAAAAATCCTTCAAGAGCGTTATAAAAATCGCTAAATGGAACAAGTGCAGACTCGTCTTTGTCCATAACACCTATCGCCGACTCTCTAAACAACGCAAGCATAGAACGCTCACCTTCCGCCAAATGTTTTCCACTCGCCCCATGCGTTCTAATCGAGGTCAAAACATCGCCTAGCAAGTTAAATTGATACGGTATAAATGGATACACGCTTACAAAGTCCTCTTTATTTTTGTATAGCTTCTTTTCTATGCCATCATTAAACATTATTAAATTTCTAATTACTACTTCTTTTTCTTCAAATAACAACCTTAAACTTTGTGAAGCTGTTTCTGTTTTTTCTAATATTCTCTTTTTTATTACTTCCGAAACATCTGCAGATGACAAAGACAACCTTGTGTCAAACCTACCTTGGATTTTTGAAAAGTCATTCCCCCTAACTGTCGTTATGCTATCAATGTCTTGTTGACTAGTAACTATTATCCACGCCTTCCCGCCACATTCTGTGCCCAAATCCTCGGCAACCGTTTGTAAATTTAACATAAGGTCTGTTCTTTCGCCGATATATTGCCCTATCTCGTCCACCAAAAACACAACTTGATGCTCCCCACCATTGTCATCAATATGTTTTTTTATTCTCTTAGCAAACGAATTAATATCAATCTCATATGTGCCCGTAAATCTCTCACACATGTTTCGAGCCGCTTCCATAGAACAATACCCTATTTTCATCAACGTTTCACACACTTCATCTTGCGAAAATAAAAAGTCACATCTAGCGTCTTCCCAATTTTGACCGTTCAACTCTAAGTATGTATCCTTAAATAGTTGATATTTATTTTCATTTGTTAAAGCTCTTTCTAAGTCAGCCAAATATGGATTGTCCCCATAAAAGCCTAGGTGTTGGTTAAACACTTTTAAAAACACTGATAATATAGCTTCTTTGTTATTTTTGCTGTCTGGCATACTGCTTTTTGAGTCTATATTAAAAAGTATAACGTCTGCACTTGTCCCTGCTGCAAGTTCCATATCGCTTAGTATCTGCTTGTCTGATATTTTATTGTCATCTATAAAATATTGTAGTGCCGATTTTCCATCAATCTCACGATTTTCAAGCAGATAAGATAAGATTTTTAGAAAGTGGGATTTACCACTTCCAAAAAAACCAGAAATCCACACCCCCATTTTGTCTGTGCTACCCACAATTCCTTTTTTATAACTTGCAAAAAACTCTGCAAAATGCTTCGATAGCTCACGAGTTACAACGTATTCTTCAAGCTCTTGCTTCACGCTTTCTTCGTCACCTTGTCCAACCTTAATTACGCCTTTAATATCTCTGTCTACTTTTTTAGCAAACATATCTTTTATATACAATGCCCTCATCTCCTACTCAAATTTAAATGCCCTATAATAATTGTCATCTTTAATCTCTCCAAACAACGATAAATAACCGTCCTCAAACTTCCCAGGGTAAAACATAATTACTGGAACAGTGTCAATACATTGATGTAGATTATTTAGAATTTTATGCGAACGCACAAATGGAAAAATTTTTCCAACACCACTTATAATAACAATTGAATTGCTATTTATATTGTCTTTAATATATTTTAAAATAAGATTGTTGCTATTATCTTCTGACATTTTTAACATTTGGTTAATTCCTTCTGTTATTTTGTCTAATCCATATTTTTTTTCCAGATTGTCGCATTTAGTAATAAAATTTTTATTTTCTAACATCTGGATAACAATATCATATAAATCAAAAATTTTTAGTTCAAAGTCATACCCACCATTATTATACTTTTGTAGTAAATAGTTTATTCTTTCTCGTACATCAAGCTCCTCTTTTGCACTATAATCAAATATGTGGTAGTTGACTTCATTTGCCTTCCCTTTACTAGTTCTAAAATCTGGTGATACTAACTTTGTTTCAAGTTTGCCAAATCTATTATCTAACATAGTTCCTCTCCCGTTAATGCTTTTATTATGTTCGCCTCTCCACTGTCAATTAAATAATTCTCTAATTGTATGTCTAGTATAGGTGGGGTTATTTTATATGAGTTGTTAGTTTTGGTTATTAATCCTGCTTCTACCATAAAATTTATATATACACTACCTAATCGCTTTAATGTTATCTCGTTCCAACTTGCTATAAGCTCCTCTTGGTCTGCTTTTAGTTTAAAAAATATACTTGCATCTGCAGGAGTTAAGTCTATATATTTAGTTTGTGCTTTGTCGCTATATACGTCATACAAAAATTCAAAAAATAGTCTATTATCTTTTGTTATCGCTATCAAGTTGATTAGTTTTTGGGTTTGCACATCAGCTGTTTGAAAAAGTTGTAACATATGTCTATCTAAAGTAGAAATTCTATTTTTTAAATATCCATAAACCCTTTTTATTCTAGACATCTTATATAATAACAACAAGTTTTCTTCGTATGCTAAAACTTTTATTTCCTCCCAAGTAGCATTTTCGTTTAATAGATTTATTATCTTTTTTACCTCAACGAACCAAAATGATTGTGACACCAATCCCGAACTATATTTATCCATCAAATTCCTCCTATAACAATATGGACGCCTAGTAAGCGTCCCTACATGGCGTCCGTGCATTACCTATTGTCAATCTTTTCTGGGTTCATATCGTGATTTATCATACGATATTCCGCCATTTGTTCAAACTTCGTTCCTGCTTTCCCATAGTTGCAATACGGGTCAATACTTATGCCACCTCTTGGTGTAAACTTGCCCCATACCTCTATATACTTAGGGTCCATAACTTTTATTAAGTCTTTCATTATGATGTTCATGCAATCTTCATGAAAATCCCCGTGGTTTCTAAAACTAAATAAATATAGCTTTAGGGACTTGCTTTCAACCATCTTTTTGCTTGGGATATAGCTTATATAAATAGTTGCAAAATCTGGTTGCCCCGTCATTGGGCACAAGCTTGTAAACTCTGGGCAGTTAAATTTTACCCAATAGTCGTTGTTTGGGTGTTTGTTGTCAAACACTTCTAGGACATCTGGATTATAACCAAAGTCATATTGCGTATTTTGGTTTCCAAGTAATGTTATGTCGTTCATCTCTTGTTTTGTTCTTTGAATATTTGGCATTTAGCTTTCTCTCCTTTTTAAGTATTCATCTAATCCTTTTTTGCGTAGGTGACATGCTGGACAATCCGCACAACCGTCGCCTTTTACGCCGTTATAACATGTTAGCGTATTTTGACGTATATAGTCAAGCTTTCCTAAGTTATCTGCGAGCTCCCAAGTTTGTGCTTTGTCAAGCCACATAAGAGGGGTGTGCACTACAAAGTTGTAGTCCATCGCCAAGTTTAGTGTAACGTTTAGTGACTTAACGAAAATATCTCTACAATCTGGATACCCACTAAAGTCTGTTTCACAAACACCTGTAACGATATGTTTTGCACCTCTCACTTTTGCAAACACTCCTGCAAACGTCAAAAACAACATATTGCGCCCCTCAACGAAAGTTGACGGAAGTTCGCCGTCTTCTTGAGTAATTTGTATGTCCGAGCGAGTTAGAGCATTTGGTGCAAGCTGATTTAACAGCATCATATCCAACACATGGTGCTCCACTCCCAACTCATCTGCTATTTGTTTTGCACATTCAAGTTCTAAACTATGTTTTTGACCATAGTCAAACGACACTGTTACAACTTCTGCAAAATTTTCTATTGCCCAAAAAAGGCATGTTGTGGAATCTTGTCCACCACTAAAAACTACTATCGCTTTATCTTTTTTCATCTTTTTCTCCTATTTCATTAAAATTAACGCCTCTTGTCGTAAAGCTTGGTCATGTTTAAACGAACCTGTAAACGTCGTTGTCCTTGTTATCGTTCCAACTTTACTTATACCACGCGCTGTCATACAGCTATGTTCGCCTTCGATTAACACTCCAATATCTTCACTACCCGTAATCATTTGCATAATTTCGGCTATATCGTGCCCTATACGCTCTTGTAGTTGCAAACGCTTTCCAACCATATCAGCAATACGGGCAATTTTGCTAAGTCCAATAACTTTATTTGTGGGCTTATACACAACCGCAACTTTCATATTATACATAAGTGCCAAATGATGCTCACAAAAGCTGTGTATCGGTATATCTCGCACAACAACTAAATTGCCAGTTTCGTCTGCAAGCATGTCTTCTTCAGCAAACGTCTTATCAAACATCGTAGCAATTTGTTCATTTGTGTAGTTCATACCCTCAAACACTTCTTCATACATTTTCGCAACACGCATAGGCGTATCTTTAAGCCCTTCCCGCTCTGGGTCATCTCCAAGTTCAGCAATAATTTCACGTATATGGTATGCTATTTTTTCTTTATCCAAGGTTATACCCCCCTACTTTCTTTTGGCCAAATAAATTTGTGTAGTTGTAGTTGTAGCTTTACACCTTCAAGTTGTTTTTCTATCATAAAGTTTACAACTTGTTGTGGACTTAGTTTTTCTGCGACTGCACTTAAATATACTTTGCAAGGCAAATTATATTTTTTTATTATTTGGTACGCTTGTTGCAAATCAGCATCGCTTGCTACTACAAATTTATATACATCATTTTGCCCCACTTGGTCAAGGTTTTTTTCACACATTTTTTGCGTCATAGTGCTTTCACCTAATTTGTAATCCAAAATATATCTAATATTTTTATATCTTTGTTTGAATGGTTTTATATCGACAGAGCCGTTTGTTTCTATATGAACTAACAACGAACTATCACTATCTAAAATATCTAACAACTCATATATGCCTTGTTGAATAAGCGGTTCACCACCTGTAAGTGTGACATGGCTTATATTTGTTTGCTTGATGTAAGTATAAACTTCCTTGGGAGTCATTTCTTCGTTTGTGTGCTCCTCCTCCCAAGAATATGACGTGTCGCACCAGCTACAACGCAAGTTGCACCCCAAAAAACGCACGAATACGGCAAGTTCACCTGCCATCGGACCCTCGCCATCTATTGATACAAATTTTTCTACTATTTTCATGTGTATTTCCTTTCTAGTCTAACTAAATAAATTTAGTTGACCCTGGTACTCTTTACAACTACCAAAATCAACTAATATGTGCTTCTAAAAATCTTTTTAAACACTCTGGTACATCAACATATTTAGAATACAAAAATAATGGTTTCATTTTGAAATTAATAGATATTATTTCTTGCTCTTCAATAAATATTTGATCCTTATGTCTAAATATTTGATCTATAATTTCACAAAATCCATCTAGTTGATTTTTTCCTCTAAAAATATCTTCTTGCTTACCTCTGAGTTGTAATTGTTTATTTGCTAATTTTACCTCATTTTTAGTAATGTCATAGCGAATTTGTAGCTCATTTAAAATTTCGATATACTCTTCTTTTTTTGAAACTCCATCTAATGTAACGTCTATACCTCTACGAATTGCTATAGTTGTCCTATCTGCCTCATCCCATTTAGGTTGTGATTCACTACGCATTGTTTTTATTACCCAAAGAATAGCATTAAATTCACTTAATATATTTGTATATTCCTCAAATCGTTGTTGAAATATGTCCACACAGTTTCTGTATTCCAAATCAGTATCATTTAAAGCAGGCACTATATCTTCAACAAAAGATATAAAGACATCTATTTGAGCATACAAATTTTCTAACGAATATCTAGGAGTAATATACAAATCCTCATGGTTAGGCAAATTTTCATCAAAATCTCTATCTATAAAAAATATACATTTCCTATTATTATAACTATCTGAACCTGTTGCATAGCTCTCAAAATGTTTTAGTACCTCTTGTTTCCCCCCTAATTGAAATTTACGAAATTTTATTTTATAGCTTTTTAAAACACTATTATAATACACCCCATCTTGCCCCTCATAAAAGCATAATATATGTTCATCTGAATCAGGAAGTGTTGCCAATTTTACTTTTGTACAAGTTTCAACATTTCTTTTATCTCTAAGATATTTTTCTAAATCTAACACCTGCTTCCCCCTAACTATTGTAATATTAGTTTTTCAGCATATTCATTATATTCATTGTCAAATATAAATGGCGAATGAGTAGCAACAACCAACAATTTACATCTCTTTGATTTCATAATGTCTACTAACAGTGTTTCTTGCCACCATACTGATAAAGATGTTTCTGGTTCATCCATAATAATAATTTTATCTTTTATATCTGTTAAATAAAGTTGACAAAATAAACTAACTATCTGTTGTTCTCCTGAAGACAAAGTATCTAGTTCAATAGTTACATCTGTGTCATCTTTTTTTACTATTTTAAACATAAGCTCTCTTTCATTATAAATAAATTGTTTATCTGCTAAATATTTACTGCAAATTTTAACAAAGCTATGGATTTTATCATCAAATAAAGCTCTTTCAGCCTTTATATTTTTTCTTAATTCTTTAAATTCATTTAGCACTTTGCTTGCCTCTTGTTCAAAAATATCAGAAGAAATTTGTTGCTCTTTTTGGTAGACTATATCTTTTATTTTACTCATTAAATCTGAAACATTGGCTTTTACATCACTCATATTGCAGTTTAAAAATTGATTATGTGTTATTTCTAAATTTTCTTCGATGCGTCTATAAGTAGGCAAATATACAATTTCTATACTGTCATATTTTAGCAGATATTTATTAAGCTCTTCAATATGTTCCTTTCGACCGTTTTCTGCTAATTGTTGTATCCTAAAGTCTTTGCTTTCTTCTATAAATTTTTCTTGAACACCCTCTCTAACTCTTTTGGCTTTACAAAGTTTTCTTAGTTCTTCTTCCATTTTTATTTCAGATAAATGTATATAATCGCTTACTTTAATATCACAAGCGTTCTCTACTCTAGGTAGCATATCTAATTCTAACAACCAAAACTCTGGCTTTGAATCTAATAGGTATGCGTAAACATCACTTTTAAAAATTGTTGCTTCATCCATTGATTTAAACTTAACGGTAATTGCATCAAATGACACTTTTTCAAGATATTCCCAGTCTTTATTTAAAAGACTGTAAATAACTTTTAATACCGTTGTCTTACCCGATCCATTTGCACCAATAAAAATCTTTACGTCGTGATTGAATTCTATTCGTGTACTTTTGCCACCTAAAAGTCCGTCTATCTCTATATACTCTAAATCTACCATTACATACACCCTCTTTCCTTACTAAATTTTTGACTTTTTTCTTATTTGTTATACCAAAATATAAATAATTTTTATATTTATTATAACAGATTTTCTCTAAAATTCAATAAAAAAATAGGAGCTTTCGCCCCTACTAAGATACAACTTCTTGTGACATTGCTGGAATATCGGCTATATTTATAATAACACCCTTAACGTTACTCTCGGCACTAATATAAGGTGTAATCGTTACTCTATAGTGTTGCCCCTCATTGCCTGTTGCGATTTGTTCGCTTGGCACAAGGTGATTAAGCACAGCTTGTATATCTTCAATAAACGTTGGATAATGCATATTTGTTGATATATCACCAAGGCGTCTACCAACATCAGACTCGATTAGGTTTATCACTCGTTTAACAGATGGTGTAAACCTTCTTATACGCATACGCTTATCAAGGAATATCGCTGTTATTTCTGTCATTGCAAGCAAGTTGTTTATATCGTCATTTACTTGCGTAAGCTCCTCAATTTTTTGGTGATACTCACCATTTACAGTGTACAGCTCCTCATTTACAGACTGCAACTCCTCATTAGTGTTTTGTAGCTCCTCATTTGATGATACAAGCTCCTCATTTGTAGATTGCAACTCCTCATTTGATGACTCAAGTTCTTCAATTAGTGCTTGCAAATATTCTTTATTTGATTTTAGTTCACTCTCTAAGTCGGCAATTCTTTCATAAGCTTTTTCTTCAAACTCAAACGAATGCTCTTTAAGCTCATAATTTTCATGGCACTTATCTTCAAACAACAACACTGCATATCTAGCATTTGAAATTTCATCAACATAAATTTTAGCTATAAGGCTAATTTTCTTTTCGCTATCTTGGTGTATATTTACATTTTTGTATTTAAAATCTCTATCGCTTGTAAACACATTTTGAAGTGCCGCACCAACTGCAACAGATAAATCTTTGCGTATCATACGCAGTAGATTTAGGCTTATTCTGTTAGCTGGAATTTTTATAAATTCGTTTACATCTCCAAAAGAATGTATAAGCTCATATGATTCATTTACTATAACTCCTTTTGGGATATACTCATCTTGCAAACTTTGTATTATTTTATCTATACTTTTATCAATGTTGTTGATATTCCACTTTTTGCTCACATTGTAGTTGTGAGAAAGTCGGGTGTCAACTGGTATATTGTTAAACTCTCTAACTTGGAATTGACGATTCATAAGCAATTTTTGATTGCTTGTATGTTTAAATATTTTCCACTTGCTACTAATTTGCTCAAAATATCTACCCATATTGCCAAGACTTTCACTTGAACCTAAAAACAAATATCCATCTTTATTAAGCGAAAAATCAAAAATTCCAAATATACTTTGTTGCACTTGTGGCTCAAGATATATAAGCAAGTTTCTACATACTAGTAAATCTAGTTTTGAAAATGGCGGGTCAGTAATTATATTATGCTTTGCAAAAATCACCATATCTCGTATAGTTTGTTTTACTTTATAATACTCGCCTTTTTTCTCAAAAAACCTTTCACGTCTTTCATCAGACACTTCAACAAGTTGTTCTTCTTGATATATCCCTGCACTTGCTTTTGAAAGTGCAATGTCATTTAAGTCAGTTGCAAATATTTTAATATTAAACAACTCATGTGTACGCTCCAAATATTCTTGGATAAGTATTGCAAGCGAATACGCTTCTTCTCCTGTTGAGCATCCTGCACTCCAAATTCGTACTCCTATACCTGCTGGCTTACTTGCAAATATTTGTGGCAAAATTTGTTCTATTTCACCAAACGCTTCTTCATCTCTAAAAAATTCTGTCACACCAATAAATATTTCATTGTGAAGTGTATCAATTTCGTCTGAATAGTTATCAATATGCTCAACGTAATCTTCAATATTAGATATTTCAAGCATATTCATACGGCGTTCAATACGTCTTATAATAGTGCTACGTTTGTAGTCAGCGAAATTAATTCCTTTTTGATCTTTTATAAGCATCATTATTTTATTTATTGGATCTATTATTCCTGTTCCATTTTTCATGTTAGTGTTCACTTCTCTTCCTTTTTGAGGCATTAATCCTGTCGTAATGTATTTAATTATACTTTGATGCATTTCCGCTGGCGTCATTATGTAATCAACACAACCTGTTGTAACGGCATTTGTTGGCATACTTGTAAATTGTGCAGTGGTTTGGTCTTGTGCTATAACCATTCCCTCATTTTTTTTGATACAAGTTATGCCTTTACTTCCGTCAGCTCCTGCACCTGATAATATAACTGCTATTGCTTTGTCTTTTTTTTGTGTTGCTAAACTTTTTAAAAATAAATTTATCGGTAAATTAACTTTTTCTTCTTGTGGCTTGTCGGCAACTCTAAGTTTATTTCCTTCTATCCATAAATTTTTGCCTGGTGTCATCAAATACACTGTATTTGGCAACATCTCCTCGTTGTCTTGTGTTTCTACAACGTTCATCAAGGTTCTGTTTGCCAAAAGACCAGCCATAAAACTTTTATGATTAGGGGACAAGTGCTGAATTATTACAAAGCATGCACCTGTATCCGATGGAGTATTGTCAAAAAATTCATTTATTGCTGCAATTCCTCCTGCTGAAGCACCAATCGCTACTATATACATATCTACCCCCTTGCTAGCTATTTAAATATACGTCCGAAAACTCCACGTTTATCCTTTCAAAAGTGTCATAGACGTAATCTTTTGTTTCAACATCTTCTTCTATACAAGGAAGTATTACTCTAAAATCGCTTCCTTTTCCTGTTACACTTGATACTTCGATTTGTCCATTGTGAAGTTCTATTAGAGATTTAACTAGCGATAATCCTATACCGCTACCCGTACTTCTACTGTCTATTGCTTTTTCTGCTTGTTTAAATCGCTCAAATATAATTCCTAGCTTGTCCTGTGGTATACCTATTCCTGTGTCTTTTATGCTAATAACTACATTTGGAAATCTCATATATATTTTTACTTCTATTTTTCCACCTGCTGGAGTAAACTTTACAGCGTTAGACAGCAAGTTTAATACAACTCGTTCAATACTATCTAAATCAATTTCAACTGCACACTCCTCAATTTCAGTGTCAAATATAAGTTCTATATCGCCACCTTCTATATAATGAACAAGTGACATTGTAATTTCTTCTACCACATTAACTATATTATACCTGTTTAATGTAATATTGTAAAACCCTGACTCAATTTTTGTCATATCAATTATGTTGCTAACAAGACGCAACAACCTTGAACAGTTTTGCTTTATTATATCTGTATATTTGTTTACAGCACCACTTTCGTAGTCAGCTTGTATAGTGTCTAGCCCCAAAAGCTGCGCTGCACTTGATATAACATTTATTGGCGTTCTAAATTCATGGGAAACATCAACAAAAAATTCCGTTTTTATTCTATCAGTTTCTCTATTTTGCAACAATTCTTTATCCATTTCATTAATACGTTCTTCATATCTTGCAACTTCTTGCCTGTGTCTAAGGTCACGAACCATATAAATATCTGTAATTTCACCATTTATAGTCGCTTTTGCCCTATCAATTTCGACACTTACTTCTTTACCAGTGCAGTCCATTAAAACTTGTTTAACGGCAGCTTTGTTTCGCATATCAACCCCATAAAATTCTTCTATATACTTTCTTCTATGTGGTTTTGAAATATAATTGATTAACATTCTGCCAACAACATCATCTTTACTTTGTGCCTTAATTAAAGTTACTGCTTCATTGTTGCAAAACGTTATACCGGATGAATTTGTTGCAAAAATAGCACTTGGCAACCTATCTAATATATCAATTTGATTTTCTTCTTTATCTTTTAGCGATTGTCCTAGTTGTGCTATCATAGTTGTGTCAGTATACGAAATCATACAGCCCCCACTGTCCTCATTACATTTTATGTCCACCAAATACCAAACTTCTTCGTCACCCTTGTTCACAGAGTGTTCAAATAAAACTTGTGTTTCTAACCCACTCAAAACTTTTTTTACATTATCAATGATTTTTTTATTTTTCATGCACACGTCTTCAATCGTTAGATTGTAACTATTTTGGGACCATACAGATGCTATCATTGCATCATTAATTGCAATTACATTGCCGTCCTTATCCAAACCAGCTATTTTAACATCTAATGAATTTAACAAAAACTCTGAAATATCTTGTGATGTTCTTAAATCCATCTCCATTTTAGATCTTTTTGTAACATCAACCAAGTTAATAGTTATATATACTTCCTCGTCGTATATAGTTGATGCACACTGGCATTCAAAGTAAATCCATTTGCCGTTTTTTGTTTTGATGCGGTTTTCAAGAACAACTTTTCTATTATTTTTATCTGTCAAATACTCTAGTTGCTGTATTGTCAAGTTATAGTCATCTGTGCACATAATCTTTTCAAAATCTTTTTCTATACAATCTTCTATAGTATAGTTTAAATTTTTTAGTAACTGTTCTGAAATGAATTTTATTTTATACTCTGAATCTAGTATAATTACCAAGATATTTGTACAGCTCTCTATCGACTGATAAAGATTTATTATGTTGTCTAAATTATGTAATATATCTAGTCGTTGATTGTCTTCTGTAGGCTGGTCGTCTGATGTTTTTTCTTCAAGTTGTTGTACCAATTTGTGTATTTCGTCTTTGTTATTAAGCATAATTTTATAACATGTGCATAATGCTATAATAAGTATAGCAATTATAATAATCCCCATCTTCCATTTCCTCCTTGCTCAAAATACTATACGCCTACTCTATCTACATTTATTTTAACATTATTTTATGTTTTTTACAAACATATTTTTATATTTTATCCAAAATATAATATATTACTTATAATTTATACATATATTTACATAGTACCTATAATTTTGCATAGTGGCTAGACGACAAATCATATTTGATTTATACTAATAGGGTTACAAAAAAATAACTAATGCAAAGGAGCATAACAATAATGACAAATCAACAATTAATTTCAGATTTATTTTCTTTTATTGACAACAGTCCATCAATGTTTCATACAGCTGAGTCAATCGCCAAGACGTTAGAAGAAAACGACTTTACTTATCTCCCAAATGCCACTTCCTGGGATCTCAACAAAGGTAACAAATACTACACATCAACAAACAACTCTGCAATAATAGCATTTGAAATATGTAGTACAAATATCGAACAAACAGGATTTCGCATCGTAGGTACTCACACAGACGTTCCAGGGTTTCGCATCAAATCAAACCCACAAATGCAAACTGAAAGCTATATCAAACTTAACACCGAAGTATACGGCGGACCGATATTAGCTACTTGGTTTGATCGCCCACTTTCTTGTGCAGGACGTGTTGCACTAAAAAGTGATAACATTTTACGCCCAGAACGTAGACTTGTAAATATAGAAGAACCTATTATGGTAATCCCTAGTCTTGCAATACACATGAATCGTAATGTGAATGACGGGTACAAGTTCAATCCACAAAAAGAAACGTTACCAATACTAACATATTGCGATGACACTATAAAAGAAGATATGCTGTTACAAATAATCGCAGACAAACTTCAAGTTAACAAAGATGACATATTAGACGCTGATATGTTTTTATACCCGACCGAAAAATCATGTAGCATAGGCGTAGATAAAAAATTCGTTTCAGCACCACGCCTAGATGATTTGTCTATGACTTTTGGCGGACTACATGCCTTAATCACCAGTGAGGGAAAAGCGGGTGTAAATGTGCTTGTATGCTATGACAACGAAGAAGTCGGAAGTTGTTCTAAACAAGGGGCTAACTCTCCATTTTTGCTACACACACTTGAGCGTATTACGTCGCTATTAAACAAAACTCGTGAGGAATATTTAGTTAGTTTAAGAAATTCTTTTATAATTTCTGCAGACGTTGCACATTTGCATCACCCAAATTTCCCTGAAAAATCCGATCCAACAAACAAAGTGTTGCCAGGGAAAGGTCCTGCTATAAAAGTGAATTCTAACTGCAAATATACAACGGATAGCGACTCGTTTGCAGTGTTTGCCAATTTATGTATACAAAATGGTATACCATACCAAGTGTTTTTCAACCGTTCTGACCAACCTGGAGGAAGCACGATAGGACCAATCACATCATCACAACTTGGAATCCGTTCAGTTGATATTGGTACACCACTACTAGCTATGCACTCTGCACGTGAGCTTATGGCACAAGACGACTTTATTCACACTTGTGATGCAAT
Organism: Epulopiscium sp. Nele67-Bin004; assembly: GCA_002007315.1. The sequence continues at coordinate 5,767 of LNZQ01000056.1, read as the reverse complement.
GCGTGCATTTTATAACTTAGACTAATAGGTGCAAAAAGTTTTGGTTTTTAGCAAATTTAGAAAAAAAATGTATCTAATACAGGCTATATGTGGTAAAATATAACCATTATATATATAGGAGTAAAAAAATGCATACCTTAATTATCTCTAAAATTGACGAACTACCAAAAGCTGTACAAATATTACAAGATGGGGGGCTTGTTGCTACCCCGTCTGAAACTGTGTATGGACTTTGTGCAAATGCTCTTGATAGCTACGCAGTCAAAAATATTTTTTTGGCGAAAGGACGACCTGCTGATAACCCCCTTATTATACATATCGCTACAATTGATATGTTGTATAAGCTGGTAAATCATGTTTCTCCTACAGCACAAAAGCTTATTGATAAATTTTGGCCAGGCCCTCTCACTCTGATTTTCAAGTCAAAAGACGTTGTGCCTGATATAACGAGAGGCGGACTTGACACTGTGGCAATTCGCTTTACAGCAAACCAAACTATGCAACAGCTAATACTAGAAAGCGGGTTGCCCCTTGCTGCACCAAGTGCAAACACATCAGGCAAGCCAAGCCCAACAAACGCTGCCAGAGTGCTTGCTGATTTAGGCGGAAAAATAGATGCTATAATTGATGGTGGCGAATGTGCAATTGGGCTAGAATCAACTGTTATTGATACAACAAAAGATATTCCTATAATACTTAGACCTGGAATAATAACAGAAGATATGATACGAGATGTAGTTGATAATATACAAATTGATAACTCAATTATAGATCAACATTCATCACCTATGTCCCCTGGTCTAAAATATACACATTATGCACCAAAAACTACTGTTAGTATAATAAAAGGGCAAAATTCGCATATAATTAAAACTATATTAGAGCTAATCGAAACTGATATTAGGGACAATATATCTGTTGGAGTTTTGTTGCCAGAGGAACTTCTTGGCAATTTTACTCACGTTCCATCTATTAGTTTAGGTTCTATAGATAATTTGACACAAATTGCAAACGGTCTATTTGAAAACCTGAGAAAGCTTGATGACTTAAAACTTGAAAAAGCTTATACAATGTACTTTGTAGATACTGGCGTTGGTTATGCTATAATGAACAGGCTTATAAAAGCAAGTGGCCACAGAATTATTTTGGTCGATTAACTATACTAAAGGAGGATTTTTTTGATGATAGGAATAGGCTCCGACCATGGAGGATTTTTGTTAAAACAAGAGATTATTAAACATCTTGAATCTAAAGGTATCGCTACTAAAGATTTTGGGTGCTACAATGAAGAATCAGCAGATTATACGCATTTTGGTAAAGCTGTTGCAAATGCCGTCACAAGTGGTGAGTGCGAAAAAGGTATCGTTATTTGCGGAACAGGAATAGGAATTTCTATAACTGCAAATAGATTTAAAGGTATTCGCTGTGCACTAGCTCATGACTGTTTTTCGGCACGTGCAACACGTGAACATAACGATGCGAACATGCTTGCACTTGGTGCACGTGTTGTTGGCGGTGGACTTGCCCTGCAAATAGTAGATGAATTTCTTAACACCGAATTTTCAAACGAAGAACGTCATATAAGACGTATTTCGCTCATAGATTAGTTTATTTTAGGGGGGGATATTATGCAAAATGTTATTGTTATGGATCATCCATTAATTAAGCACAAAATATCTAGACTTAGAATGATTGAAACTGGCTCTAAAGGATTTCGTGAAATTGTGAGTGAACTTGCACAATTTATGTGCTTTGAGGCAACGAGAGAATTGCCACTTGAAGATTATGAAATTATAACACCATTTGGAGAAACTGTTGGGCAACGTATCGCTGGCAAAAATCTAGCTATTGTACCTATTTTGCGTGCTGGACTTGGCATGGTTGATGGTATATTAGACATTATACCAACAGCAAGAGTTGGTCATATCGGCTTATACCATGACCCTGAAACACTTCAACCTGTTGAGTATTATTGCAAAGCTCCAAACGATATAGAAGAACGTGAGCTATATGTGCTTGATACAACGCTTGCAACAGGTACATCAGCAGTAGCTGCAATACGATTTTTAAAAGAAAAAGGGGCTAATAACATTAAGTTTTTGTGCCTTATCGCCGCACCCGAGGGGATTGCCCATCTGCTTGAGGTTCATCCTGATATAACTATTTATGTATGTCAAATTGATGAAACAGTAGATGAAAATGGGTATATTTTACCAGGTCTTGGGGATTCGGGTGATAGGTTGTTTGGTACGAAATAATATATGGGGCGTCATAAGACGTCCCGAAAAGTTATATAATAGGGAGAAGATTTTATGCGACCAACATGGGAACAATATTTTATCGACATAGCACATTTAGTCAAAACACGTTCAACTTGTTTGCGTAGGCAGGTGGGGGCCGTTGTTGTAAAAGATAAGCGAATACTATCAACAGGATATAATGGTGCACCTACAGGTTGCACACATTGTACAGATATTGGCTGCCTTAGAACCAAACTTAATATACCATCTGGAGAACGACATGAGTTGTGTCGAGCACTTCACGCCGAGCAAAATGCAATTGCCCAAGCTGCCGAACACGGCATAAGTATGAACGGGGCGACTATATATGTAACAACTCAACCGTGTACTATGTGTGCCAAAATGCTCATCAACGCTGGCATATCTAAAATTATCTACGAAGGTGATTACCCAGATGAACTAGCACTGGAATTATTACAAGAAACGGGCATCATACTAGAGAAATTTGTATGTAGCATAAATTAATTTATTTTTGCACATATTAACATCAAGGATAATTTATCCTACATAATTTAAGGAGATGAAAAAATTATGACACCGATCGGCTTCTACGTAGCCTCATTTATTATGGCTTTTTCAATAGCCTATTTTGCTACACCGTTAGCAAAAAAGCTTGCCTTTAAAGTTGGTGCTGTTGCACAACCTAGACAACGAGATATGCACACAACACCTATACCTCGCATGGGGGGTATAGCTATAGTTGCAGGATTTATGATTACGCTACTCCTTCTTTCGCCCATGACAGATTTACTTGAGCCTACGCAATTATTTGGAATAGTTGTAGGTGGGTTGATTATATTTATATTAGGTGTATTTGATGATATTTACGAACTTGGTTCAAAACTAAAATTATCAGTACAGTTTTTATCTGCAACAGTTGCAGTACTTTGTGGAATTAGAATAGAATTTTTAAGCATTCCATTTTTAGAATTGTTTGACTTGAATTTGTTTTCTATACCATTTACTATTATATGGATTATCGCAATAACAAACGCTGTTAATCTTATTGACGGGCTTGACGGACTTGCAGCAGGAGTGTCATCAATAGCTGCTATATGTCTTATGGTGCTATCTGTGTATAGTGGTCACCCAACAGCCGTATTTTTAACAGTAATACTTGCGGGTTCTTGCCTCGGGTTTTTGCCATACAACTTCAATCCAGCATCTATCTTTATGGGTGACACTGGGTCAACATTTTTGGGGTACATGTTATCTATTACTTCGATACTTGGGCTACTTAAAGGGTATACTATAGGTACAGTATTTATCGCAATATTAGTTCTTGGACTACCTATTTTTGATACAACGTTTGCTATATTTAGACGATTGTTAGCTGGTAGACCGATAATGTCTCCAGATAGAGGGCATTTGCATCACCGTCTTGTTGATAAAGGGTATAGCCACAAACACGCCGTTGTAACGTTATACGGAGTTAGCGGAATTTTTGGCTTATCGGGAATTGGATTTATGACTAGCGATATCAGATTTGTACTTGCTGTCTTTTTAATTATGGGAATATTATTTTACTATAATGGCAGAATTAATAGCGAAAATGCCAGCAATTCAACATCAGAAACTAAAGCAAACTAAAAATTATGGGTACAAATGTACCCATTTTACATACACGCTAAGGGGAGGAATATCATGCCAGATATAATGACACACTATTTTTTTGGACTTGATGCTACAAACGAAATTAAACATTCTATTTTGTATCAATATATAAAAGACAATCGCCCTACATTTTTTGTCGGTCTTCAAGGACCAGACCCGATGTACTATCATGGGCTGCTCAAAAAAAATAGCAATAGCCACATAGGGACGCTTATGCATACCGAAAATACAGACAAGTTTATTAAATCTCTACTTAAATATCATAGCACACTTGAACCAAACTCGGCTGAGGCAAAGTGTACTATCGCATATATAAGTGGTTTTTTGTGTCATTTTATATTGGACGTAACAACTCACCCTTATGTGTTTTACATTGGTGGTAGATATCAAAAAGAAATACCTAAAACTCACAAATATAAAGGGTTACAAGAAATAGTTGTGTGTTAGTCAACTTGATAGATTTAATATGCTCAATGAACTCCATAGAATCTTTAGTGTGTAGGAAGGGAGGGTTACAAGCAAATCCTGAGGGGAATTATCCACAAGGGCTGAAATTTTTTAAGTGATGGATCCAATAGCAGCAACTATGGAACATCCAGGTGGTGTGTCCAGAAATTGTGTATTTTAGGTAAGGTATAAAAGACAGGTGTGATGGGGAAATCCTCTCCACCAGTCTACAGTATGTTTCTAAAGGTGGATTTCTGTATCTGGGCAGCATGAAGTAAGATTTACCTCTGAAAATGCTGAAGGGGGGCATGGAGCTGTGATCAGGGTTACTGTGGGGTAAGTCCAGGGGTGGCTGGTGGGACAAGGGGTGGAATCCCAGGTAGGCCTGTCGGTATCAACAGAGAAGACAGATGCAGGATTAATGTTAGTATCCTCATGTGTTTGTATAACGCCGGCCTCAGTAGGGCTGTTGAAAAATTCTCTCAATCTTAAGACACAGAAAAATTTCTTCATGTCAATATACATTGTGAATTCATTACACTGTGTAGTGGGTACAAAGGATAACCCTTTTGAGAGGGCGGACATACATGAGTCAGACAGGGACTTACTGAATAAGTTGACAACATTCACATCCGGTTCCTCTCCCTGAGTTGGAAGTGGAAAGGCTTTTGCTAGGGCGGTTTTCTTGCCCCGCCGTCATTCCTTTTTACTCGGCCAGGACCACATTGGCCACATCTGTGTCCCAGTTCTAAAAAATCAGGCCCTTGTTGCCTTCCTCGTGTGGAGCTCAGGATGGAGTCAGAGTCTCGCGAGGAGACAGAGTTTTGGCTGCTCCAGCTGTTTTGAGTGTGTGTGAACCACCTGTCATGCCTTTCCTCCTGTCCACCTCCTTCCTCTCTATCTGGGTAAGTCTCAGATGGCAGAAATCACCACCTGTACACAACGTCCCCTTGGTAGTCTTTTTGGTCACGTTTGAATTTTCTCCTTTTTGACAGTTTGATTTCCTCAATCAATCAATCAATCAATCAAAACTTTATTTCTATAGCACTTTTTGTACAATAAAATGCAACACAAAGTGCTTCACAGAAGTTAAAAACAACAACATTGAAATGAAAAAGAAAAACCCACCCCTCCCACCCTCCATATCTATATAAATGGCTTCACACACACACATACACCCACACCCACACCCACACAACTGTCAGTTTTGAGAAATGGCAGGGCACTGAGGTGAGGAAGAAGCCACCTTTGGGGGCCATCCACACTGAGAGGGGTCACAGCCTATGACCACAGGGAGCGCTGGCACATAGATCACCCCAGCCCAGACAGCCCGGTGGACTCCACTCCAAGGTGCAGAGCCCCCCAGCCACCCGGGCCGAAGGGACCCAAAGGACAGCACCCCCAGT
>LNZQ01000055.1 GCA_002007315.1 Epulopiscium sp. Nele67-Bin004 | reverse complement strand
TGCTATAACTTCTTTTACTGCCTCATCTAAATTATCATTTATAACTATATAGTCATACTCTTTAAATAGCGACAGTTCTTCACGTGCACGCAACAACCTTTGCAAAATAACTTCATCGGTTTCAGTGTTTCGACCTATGAGCCTTGTTTTTAATTCTTCAAACGTTGGGGGCATAATAAAAACAAAAATCGCTTCTGGATATTTGCGTTTTACTTGTAATGCACCTTGCACTTCAATTTCTAATAATATATCGTCCCCTTTCAACACGGTTTCATCAATAAATGCTTTTGGGGTTCCGTAATAATTTCCACAAAAACAAGCATGCTCAAGCAATTCTTCTTTTTTAATCATTTGTTCAAATTCATCATGCGATTTGTAAAAATAGTGTACTCCCTCAACCTCACCTTGTCTGGGTGCTCTAGTTGTTGCCGAAATAGACAATTTATAGTTATCGCCTTTTAGAAGCTCTTGAACTATTGTACCTTTGCCTGAGCCTGATGGACCTGACAAAACAATTTTTAGACCTGTACCTTTCATAAAATTTTCTCCTCAAAATACTATAATTTCTTTTTATAATGTGTATTATATCATACATTGCTTTTATTTTCAAAAAATTTATGCTATACTTGCTGATATAATTTTTTAAGGAGGAATTACCTATGGCATTTGATGGAATTGTTTTATCTAATATTATACACGAACTTAAAGAACAAATACTAGGTGGTAAAATCGATAAAATTTATCAACCTGAGAAAGAAGAAGTGCTTCTTACTATACGCAACAATCGTACCAATTATAAATTGTTATTAAACTCCAACTCTGAATACCCAAGAATACACATCTCAAATTTAAGCAAAAACACAAGCAACACCCCTCCTATGTTTTGCATGTTGCTTAGAAAACATCTTACAGCAGGCAAAATTGTAGATATTGTACAACCTAATTTTGAGCGAATTGTAGAACTTCATATTCAAGCAAAAAACGAACTTGGCGACGTTGAAAATAAAATCCTTATCCTTGAGATTATGGGGCGTCACTCAAACTTGATATTAACAACACAAAATTTTATGATACTTGATAGCATTAAGCATATTTCGCATGAGAAAAGTAGAGTGCGAAAAATATTGCCTGGTTTCACATATGAATATCCTCCAAACCAGTCAAAACTTAATCCAACTCAAACAACAAAAGATGAATTTATTAGTGCAATATCTGAAAAAGATGCACCTATATTTAAACGACTTTATTTAACGTATAGCGGGTTAAGTCCTCTTATCGCAAATGAGATATGTTTGCAAAGCGAATTAGACCCTGATGCAATCACAATAACTGCTGACCAGCTTAGCAAATTGTACGACAACTTTTGTAAGCTAACGTCTAACAATTTTATTCCAACGATATATACAGATGATGAAGATTTACCTATTGAATATTATAGCTTTCCATTGCAACAATTTGGAGAATATAACATCTCTACGCCAGAAACTATGAGTGAAGTTATTGAGTATTATACCCACAACAAAAATAAACGTTTTATTATTTCGCAAAAAACAGCTGATATAAAAAAAATAATACAAAATTTTATTGACCGTGCAGTTAGAAAACAAGCTTTACAAGAAAAGGCACTTGCCGAAAGCGAAAAGAGCGAGATATATAAAATTTATGGCGAGCTAATAACATCTTATAGCTATAGCATAAACAAAGGAGATACCAGTTTTACAACTATCAATTATTATAGTGATGACCAAGAAGAAATTGTTATTCCGCTTGATAAAGATAAAACTGCTATTGAAAATGCACAATCTTATTTTAAAAAATACACTAAGCTTAAACGTACTTTTGTTGCATCGGCTGAACAGCTTGACATTATAAAGGAAGATTTGGAATATTTGCAGTCTGTTTTGGTGTCGCTTGACCTGCTAGAAAATGAGATTGATATAATCGAGTTGAGACAAGAACTTATTGACATGGGATATTTGAGAAAACGTGCTAAGCACCCTAAAAAAGCACCAAAAAATCAAAAGCCATATATGCATTTTAGGACAAGTTCGGGGCTTGATGTGTACGTCGGAAAAAATAACTTGCAAAACGACGCCTTAACTATGAAGTTTGCGAAATCTAATGACTTGTGGTTGCACATAAAAGACGGGCCAGGGTCACATGTTATAATAAAAGTTCCACATCAGTATGTGTTGACTGATACTGATTTGTATGAGGGGGCTATGATTGCAAGTTTTTATAGCAGCGGCAAGCAGTCTAGCAACGTTCCTATTGACTACACGGTGCGAAAAAATGTAAAAAAAGTTCCTAATGCAAAACCTGGAATGGTGATATACACCAACTTTAAAACTATTTCTGTGACACCATCAGAAAAGTTGGTTAGTTCGTTACAGGTGATATAATCTTATATAGTATAAACTTATACTTTATGTTATTTCCGCTTTTGGGTGAAGCGGGGTTTTTAAAATGTTATCCTCCTGCGGGCTATGCATGCTTTATTGCTAGTCGAAAGGGGGTGCTATAATGAGTGATGTACAAGTTGTAAGCCTGCTAATAGCTATTGTTGTTATCTGTCTTAAAACCGATATCTTTGTTTCTAATATTGAGATAAAGGGATCGAATAAATCTTTTAAAGTAAAAATCTGTACAAAACAAAAGAACGGATCGCCCCGAAAAAAGCACCGTTCTTCTAAATAATCTAGTTTAGTATTATAGCCCCAAATATAAAACATTTAGGGAGAGCATCAATATTGACCGTACTGGTGCTTTCTTTTATTATATCCATCTTTGGGGCTGTTGTAAACATTTTTCAAGATTTATTTACGCTCATAAACTTTGACAACATCAATGTAAGTGCACCATCACCTGTTACATTACAAGCTGTACCAAAGCTATCTTGTAGTGCAAATATAGTCATCATAAGTGCCGTTCCCTCAACATCAAATCCTAAAATCCCAGTTATCAATCCAAGTGACGCCATTACCGTTCCACCTGGAACACCTGGTGCACCAATTCCGAATATACCTAAAAGTACCACAAACACTATCATATTCGTAACTGATGGTAACGCCCCATAAAGAACCATAGAAACTGTCATAACAAAGAAAACTTCTGTTAGAATCGACCCGCAAAGATGTATATTTGCAAATAGCGGCACACCAAAGTCTATGCTATCTTTTGATAAAACAGATGATCTACTTGCACATTTCAAAGATACAGGTAGTGTTGCTGCTGATGACATTGTTCCAACTGCTGTAAAATATGCTGGTACATAATTTTTATAAACTTCTGCTGGATTTTTGCCAGAATACACTCCTGCAACTCCATACAAAATTGCAAGCCACACAAAATGACCTACGATTGCAATTAGTATCACAATAAAAAACACTGGTAATTGTTGCGTAAGTGTTCCTTGATATGCAAGTCTTGCAAATGTAGCACAAATAAATACTGGCAAAATCGGTATTATTAATGATGTTACTATTTTTAACACAATTGCTTGAAACTCTTGTAATAGTTTTTCAAATGTTTGTGCACCTGTTACTGATACTGCAACCCCAAGCATTAATGCCAACGTCAAAGCAGACATTACAGACATGATTGGTGCAATTTGTAATGAAAATACTAAATCTGGTAGCGATTTAAGGTTGCCTGCCACCTCTGGAATGTTTAGCATAGGCACAATAATATAACCTGCTACCATTGCAAATATCGCTGCACCTAACGTTGAAAGGTATGCTATTGATACCGCAAACGATAGCAGTTTTGTTGCTCCACTTTTTAGTGAGGCTATTGATGGAGCTACGAACCCCAAAATTATTAATGGAATTGTAAAGAAAATAATCTGGCTTAAAACATCTCTAATTGTGAGAATAACAAGCATTGCTGACTCATTTGCTACAAAGCCTATACATATACCTAGTGCTACTGCAATAAGTAGTTTAAAAACTAATTCATCTTTTAGTTTTTGCATGATAAAATCACCTTTTCTTTCTAATTTATTGGGAATAATGATATAGTTTGTACTTACTATATTAGTATACTCCCTAAGCTGTAATATTATAGCATACAAAAATAACCCTTACAACAGTCAATATTGTCAGGGTTATCCAATTTATAATAGTATAAACTTGTACTTTGTGTTATAATGTTTTTGTTATCCGCACTCGGTGAGGTGCGGGGGTTTTTAAAATGTTATCCTCCTGCGGGCTATGCATATTTATTGCGTATCCGAAAGGGGGTGCTATGATGAGTGATGTACAGATGATAAGCGTATTAATAGCTTTTGTTGTTATATGTTTCAAAAAAACAGATATTTTTATTTCTGATATTGAACTTAAAGGCTCTCGAAAGTCTTTCAAGTTTAAAATCCGTACAAAACAAAAGAACGGCTCACCCAACAAGTCTGACCGTTCTTCTAAATAGTATAATTTAGTATTCATAGCCCCAAACACAAAACATTTGAGGAAAGCATCAGTATTAGCGTACTGGTGCTTTCTTTTATTATACCCACATTTAGGTCTAGTGTAAACATTTCTTACATATTTTTTTATAGTACAAACTTATACTTTATGTTATAATATTTTTGTTATCCGTACTCGGTAAGGTGCGGGGGTTTTTAAAATGTTATCCTCCTGCGGGCTATGCAATGTTACTGCGTATCCGAAAGGGGGTGCTATGATGAGTGATGTACAGATGATAAGCGTATTAATAGCTTTTGTTGTTATATGTTTCAAAAAAACAGATATTTTTATTTCTGATATTGAACTTAAAGGCTCTCGAAAGTCTTTCAAGTTTAAAATCCGTACAAAACAAAAGAACGGCTCGCCCAACCAAAAGCACCGTTCTTAATTATTATTAATCAATAATTTTCATAGCCCCAAATACAAAACATTTGAGGAGAGCATCAGTATTAGCGTACTGGTGCTTTCTTTATATTATACCCATAATTGGGGCTATTGTAAACATTTCTTACATATTTTTATTTGCCGACTTTTTCGCTGTATAGTCGCATAAGTTCGGCAACGCAATCACTTTCTGTGCCACCTTTTATGGTCATGCCGTATGCTCGCATAACTATTCTGTCGTTGTACAAATATATTTTCGCCTTCTATTAGATATATCATGCGACAAAAAGCCCCACAACAATTAAGTTGTAGGACTTGAGTTTTATTGATTATCTTTTCTAAGCTGCTCTACTTCCTCGATAGGTAAGCCTGTTTTTGTTGCTATAGTTTCATCATCTGCTATATCCAAAAACGCTATTGCTATGTTTCGCTTTTCTTCTGCTATCCCTTCCGCTTTGCCTTCCGCTATACCTTCCGCTTTGCCTTCCGCTATACCTTCCGCTTTGCCTTCTGCTACCCCTTCTGCCCTTCCTTGTTTAAAAGTTTTATCTTCCCACTTTTGCAACGCTTCACACATAGTAATTTTCTCCTTTCTACTATTCATAAACTTTTTTGACTTAGTTATATACCCTATAAATCTAAGTTCTTCCGATGATAAAATATCTGCTTGATATTCTTTCTTTATTTTTTCTAGGTTTCCATTTAACAGCTCATTACTAATATCAAATATTAACTCCAGATTTGGATTGCTAAATTTGTATTCCTTAGCATTTCTAATTTCAAGCAAATTCATCTTATAGTCCGATACCAACCCCATAATTGTTGGATGCAATGAATTCATCATGCCTTTTAATGACGTTTCACCGTCCCAAGGTTTTTCTCCATAATAAATCACAAGCGTAATAACTGGATTAATTTTATCCGTTTTTTTCATACCTGATAAAAATTCGGCTTTATTACCAGATTTGATATCATTCTTCTTATTATTGATGCCAATATCTCTAACTTGGTTGTAATAACACAGACCATCATAAATCATTGTACGCATAGGCATACTATAATTTATTTCATCTTGGTTTTCAATCCCCACTATTAGGAAATCAACACCTTGCTTAGATTTTTTAAATATATCTCTCGTCTTTTTAAGTGCCTCTATACTTTTTGGAAATTCCAAAGAACTCGAAACATCTGTATCCATATCCATTAAATCATCTGGTTTGATTAACTGCTCCCCTTTAAACAACACGGTATTAAATAAATCTGCACACCTTTCATTATTCCAAAATTCCTTGCAGATTATATCTGGTTTCGCCACTACCCCACCCTCTTTCTTTAGTAATAATTTTAGTAATAATTTTTATTATATCATACGATAAAAAGCCCCACAACAATTAAGTTGTAGGACTCTTTAAAAACTCTCTAAAAGTTTCAAATGGTATTGGCTTTGAAAAATAATACCCCTGAAACAACTCACACCCTGCATTAAGACACGCCTCATACTGGTCTTTTTCTTCAACGCCTTCTATCAAAACAATTCTATCTTTAACTTTTATCCCCGAAATTAAATACTCAAAAAAATTAAAGTTTTCGCCTGACTTTAAAACTGATAGCAACAAACTTCTATCCACCTTAATAATATTTAAAGGCAAATCCAAAAATACGCTCATATTAGAATAATCCACCCCAAAATCATCAAGTTCAAACACAAATCCTTTTGCCATCATAATATCCATAGCCTTTTTTACATGTGATGCATCTGAAATAAGCATTCTCTCTGTTATTTCAATTTTTATCATTTTGGGGGAAATATTATATTTATCTAATATATTCATAACATCATCTACCATTGTAGGGCTATTAAATTGCAAGTATGGAAAATTTATTGACATCGACTCAAAATGTTGTCCCAATTTCTCCTCATCAATCAATCGACGTAAATCTCTACATACAATTTCCAACACTTTATAGGTAAGCTGCACTATCAGTCCTGTTTTTTCTGCAATCTCAATAAAATGCCCTGGAAAAATCAACTTACCATTATCCCCTTTCATTCTAACCAATGCCTCAGCTTGCACGTAAGCATCAAGATTTCCAGAATATATCGGTTGATAATGAACAACAAACCCATCTCCCTCAATAGCTTGTTTTAATCTTTCAAGCATTTGATAGTAGTTAAACATATTTTCTATTACCGAAAAATCGTGAACCCATTTATCGCCATTCAAATTTTCTCTAAGGCTTTTTAACGAATAGTCTGTTGCTAAAATCAAATCTTTTGACGTATGACCAAATATCGGATAATCAACTCTAGCACAAATAAACTCTATTTTTATTTCCTTATCTTTCATCAACTTAGACTGCTCAAATGTACTACACATATCTATAATTTCTTGCTCTGTTAACGACTTATTATCTTCTAATAAAATAGCAAACTCGTCCCCCGCATATCTAAATGTATTTCTACGCCCAAATCTACCCAGTAGTTGTTGTGCCACTTCTTGTAGCACACCATCTCCAACATCAAGCCCATGCCTTTCATTAATCATTTTAAAATTCCTTAGGCTCAAAATATATAAGGAAAAATCTTTGTTTTTGTCTATATGTTCATCAATCATATGTGTTAGAGAAATTCTATTTAATACACCTGTTAAATTATCAGATGATTTGCTTACATTTTGTATATACAGATGAATAACTAACACTACAACTGTATTCCCCATTCCTGTAAATAACACTGTTGGTGCTGATATTTGCACAAATCCAACTATCGTTGCACAACATATAGTACAAAATAATACCCCAACTGCATCTTTATTTTGTGCTATTTTAATATTTTTTACCATAACTACTAACATCACTACTATATATGCTACCAAAGTTATAAATGGTATGTAATATAATGAACCACGTACATAACCTTCTATTGGATCAATCGTAAAAACTAAATTTTGTGTATTTGCCAAAATTATCGCAATACAATGAATAACATATGGTATATATGCAGGAGCATATATTTTAGCATAGTTTTTTTCTTCTTTCGGTGTTGTATCCATAATCGTTATACAATACAACATTGTACCTAATCCTATACTTGGCATAAGCAAATAATATGTCATAGTCACACCATAGCCAAGCCATATCGGACCTCTTACTCCCCCTGTAGTTAATTCTGTTGAAATTATTGTGGAAAGAACAGATACTAAATTTGCTAAATATAATACTTTGATATATTTATACCTTAAAGTTTTTGTATCATAGTCTTTCATAAAACTAAATAGTATTGCAATCAATACCAGTAATGCCGAATATTCTACGGCTAAATTATAATAAATCATTTTACCCCTCCCGTACTTTGTAGTGCACTTATCCATTATACTATATACAAAGATTTAATATACTTATTGAATATTTTTTGTAAATTTAGCATAACATATGATATAAAATTTATTAACCCATGGAGGATTTATAATGTCAAAAACAACTGCTCTAAACATTCAACTAGCTAACTGGTCTGTTCTTTATGTGAAATTACACAAATTTCATTGGTATGTGCAAGGTCCAGAATTTTTCACACTACACACAAAATTTGAAGAATTTTACACTGATGCAACAGCATTTACTGATGAAATCGCCGAAAGAATTTTAACAGTTGGCGGAAAACCTCTAGCTACTATGAAAGAATATCTAGAAAGTTCTCAAATTAAAGAATGTGACAACGTTCCTGACTCAAAAGAAATGGTTAAACTAGTAGTTTCTGACTATGAAACTATTATTAAAAGCAGCCGTGAAATCATCTCAACTTGTGAAGCTGACAACGACGACGAAACAGCCGATTTATTCCGTGGCAAAATTAGCGAATTAGAAAAAACTCTTTGGATGTTAAACGCATATTTAGGCTAGTATATAAAATAGGAGAGTTCAACCGAACTCTCTTTAATTAATCTTACAACATTTTTTGCCATACCATGATAGCAACGCCTGTAGCAACTGATACTCCTGATATCACCATAATATAAGGCAATCCCATCGGACTCTCCATCCAAGGTAACGGTACATTCATTCCAAACAAACTAAAAATCATCGTGGGCAACGCAAGCACTATAGTTATAGAAGTTAATCGTTGCATAACTGTATTTAAGTTGTTTGAAATAACTGAGGCAAAAGCGTCTCTAGTCTCTCCCAAAATGCTACTATACACGCTTGCCATCTCCATTGCTTGTTTATTTTCAATAATTACATCTTCCAATAACTGCTTATCTTCTTGATATTGCTTAATTTTATCCATTCTTAATAGTTTTTCCAAAACAAGCTCATTTGCTCTTAAAGCTATTGAAAAATAAACTAAACTTTTCTCAAGCTCCAATAAATATAATAAATATTCATTTTTTACGTCTTCTTGTAACTCCTGCTCAACCTTATCACTAACTCTATCAATATATCGTAAATAAAGCAAGTAGTACGACACATTTTTATATAAAAGTTGTAAAATAAATCTAGTTCGCTTGGACGTATAAAAACCTCTAACTTTTTCCTCTACAAAATCTTTTATCAAGTCTAACGAGTAAATGCAGATAGTCATAATAAATTTATCTGATACTATTATTTCGAGAGGTATAGTTATAAACTCATGTTTTCCATCACTATCTTTTATAGGAACGTCAACAACGACGATAGTATAGTCATCTTCTGTTGAAATATGGGCTTTTTCTTCCGAGTCTAGCCCCAACATTATATCTTGCTCATCAACACCTGTCATTTTACTTGCACGCTTTATTTCTTCAGGCGTTGGCGTACGCAAATTAATCCAACAACCTTCTCGAATATCTCTTATTTCATTTAACTTTCCATATTGATTTGTTTCATATATTTCTAACACATTTACTCACCCCTTATATGCTTATTTTGCTCAATATAATATACATGTATGCCATAAATTTGTTATATGTGAGCGATAAACACCCAAAAAAACGCCTCAACTTGAGGCGTTTTTTTTATACTGCTTGGTGTTTCTTAACTGCTGGTGCTTTCGTTTGCACCCAATCTATACCTAGATTCGCTTTTATACTTACTTCAATTTCTTTCATTTTGTCTGCATACAATGTTACTAAAGGCGTCGGTCTTACAATCCTTTGTTTTGAGATAGTTCTCATCTGGTCAGCCAATATAATGCTATCTTTGTCAATTTCATTATATTCTGATTTGTCGATATAAATATGCGTTGGTAACTTTTTCTTTCTTGATTTCGTACTAAGTGGAATGCAAATTACATTTGGGCTATATTTATTACCTACATTATTTTGAATAATTACTACTGGTCTAACTCCGCCTTGCTCGCTACCGATTACGTCTTCACCTAAATCAGCTATGTACACTTGACCTCTTTTAAATTCTACTTCTTTCACTTCATTTGACGACATTTTTCACTTTCCTTTTCATATATTCTCTTTTGTGTGTGGTTATAACTTGTTATTTCCAATTTAATTATACTTAAATTCTCATATTTTGTCAAATGCTCTATTTCACTAAATTAATTAGCATTTTTTATGCTTTTTTGTGTAAGTTTATATATTAAAATAGCATATTGCTATACCAGCTAATAATATTTTCACCCCATAGTGCTACTGTCAGTATTCCAAACGACAAATAAGGTCCCATAGCAAGTTGTCTACCCGCACCAAAGAACAACATTCTTATAGTATGTACAATTGTTCCAACTAAGCAAGCAACAAAAAATGCTAATATAATATTTTTCGCCCCCAAAAAAAGTCCTGCACTCGCCATTAATTTCACATCTCCTCCACCTATTTGACTTCCTCCAGAAATTTTAAATATTATTAGCAATATTCCAGATATACATACTAACCCTAGTAAATGTTCATATAAATTGCTAAAATTTAAAATCGTCTTACAAATCCCTAATACTAGTATAATTAACACACATTGTGGCGGAATTTGTTGTATTTTAATATCTATTATAGATATTAGTAATAACGTCGAAGCTAATAAAGCGACTAATAACGCCTCTATATTTACACCTAACACAAAAAATATAACAAAATATAATATAAAATTAACAATTACCATAAATCACCCCCTATATTTATAGAATAACACAAAAAAGAGCTACCAGTAAATAAACTAGTAACTACTTTTTTTGCTAATTTTCATTTAATATCAATAGCTTAAAATTAATTTTTCTTTATACAGACACCTTTTTTACTATCATTAACGATAGTGTCGACATGTCCCATTTCTTCAATCAGTTCTTCAGCTGTGATTTTTATAATTTCTTTTTGCGTAGATTTGATATACTTTTCGCTTACGTCCATTAAATCTATAGCATGCAAAATACTCGCTTTTTTCATATCACTACCCAGCAATCCAAATTGAGTTTGAAAATCGCATAACGCTTCAGATTTAGCCATTCTAAGTTTTTCATCAATGTCCGTCATATCCAAAGTTGTTGCCATCTCCTCTATTACTTCTATTGAACTCTTATAATGCGGGTCACGGTAGGTGTAAATACTTATCGTATTTGGAAATCTAACTTGCATACCACTTCCATAAGCACCTTTTTTGATTCTTATTTCAGGTTGCAAATAATTTTTTGTAGCATATGCGGCAACAAGATAATCTATTGCCTCAACATAATCTTTTTGTGTATCATAATTATACAGCAAATAATCTACTTGCCCTTTTTTATAATAGACGCTATCTTTTTGGATAGTTTCAAATTTGTAGTCTATCTTTTCCGTATTATCAATTTTGTGTTCATCACAATATTGTTGCCAATGTTCTAATTCTTGTTTAGCATCTTTTTTGTCGCCTATAACCGCTATCGAAGTTCCATCACTAGGTCTAACTTTATCAATCATAGCCAAAATTTGAGCTATATAATCTTTTTGTACCCCCGTTTTGCACTCTATCACAAATTGATAAAAAGGATAATGGGCTTCATAAATATAGCGTTTATACCCAGATTGTCCACCATTTGTAAGGCTTCCAAGCGTACCAATTATATCATTTTGGAAGTTTCCGTAAAACTCACCAATTATTTTTTCAAGTTGTAGTTCATACCATTCACTGTCTTTATTTTTCAAACTATCAATTGCTGCGTCCAATAAAAGTTGTTGATTTTTATCTTTTGTAGTCAACATTTCTATTTTTAAATAAGGAGTATACCCTTGGTCATTTTCTAGTGCAACAATTCTACTTTTTAATACTCCTTCAAATGGTGTTAATTCTTGTGCTGCTTGTTGCAAACAATAGCTATATAAAAATAAATATGGTAGTTCTTTTTGAACAATGTGCGATGTTTCCATATAAATTTCCGAGCTTAACAATGCCGTATTAGAGTGATATCTTGTATATTTGATACCATTCTTTTTATAGCTTTTGCTAGACATATCAGTGCCCATTAGCATTTTATTTAGCTTAGTTGGGTCTAATACCTTGCCACTATATGCTTTTTGCCAAGTTCGCATAGATGCTACAATGTCTGACCATCTAGTTTCATCTATTTCACTTAACTCTAACGGGTTAGCTTGAGGTTCTACCTCAGTAGATGGTGTAATAATTAAATCTACTTGTGTAGACGTTTTCAATAAATCTTTTCCAATATTTTCATCAATATCTGATATATCTAACAAATAATCTTTCATTTTATAGTATGATAATTCATCTCTATCTCTAACCCAATTAGATATTATACTATGAGATATTTCAAGTCCACGATCTGACGACAAATCTTCTTTTTCAACTCCAAGTTTATTTTCCTGCAAAGTATCTTGTTCAAGCTGGCTATTTTCAGAAATCTGCCATACTTTTTCAAGTTCATTTTCTAAAATTTGCTTTGTGTGCTCAACATCTTCTTGAGCAATTTGTGAAATAATGATTGAATATACAGGCTGATACAATTCGCTATCTTTAAATATTTCTATCGAGTCAATTCCTGCGGCAAACAAATTTTGCCTAAATGCCGAATTTTGATCCATCATATATGTGTTAATCCATAAGTCTATCTCCAACATTTTTAAAACATCTACTTCATTAGGCAAAACAAAACTTTTTATAACATATGAACCTTCTCCACCCGTATTATACGTTCTATCAATTCTAGTAGCATCTAGTGTAGGCACAACGTTTACATTTATAGGCTCTTTAGTATTGTTGTAATTTTTAGTTTCAACATACTCATCTAAGTATGTTCCTATAATTTCCAATGTATTGTTTATATTTTGATCACCATATAAAACTATCATCATATTTTGTGGATAATAATACTTATTGTAAGTATCTACAAATTTTTTATATGTTAATGTCGGTATTTCACTTACTTCACCACCACTGTCATTTTCATAGTGAGTATCTTTATATATTGAACTTCTAATATTTCTAAAAATAACTCTACCAATTTGTGAATTTGCCCCCTTCATTTCATTGTATACAACCCCTCCATACTTATTTGTATCAGGATCATAATAAAATGATTCTTCATAAAAACTATGAGGTTGTTTTAACATATTTGGATTTAATACACTATCTAAATAAACTTCTAATAATCCTTCATAACACTCTTTATAAGGTGTTGAAAACGGATACATTGTAAAATCGGCGGCTGTACTTGCATTCATATATGTGTGAGGATAATTGGCATTTGCGTCAAAAAATAAAGTGCTACTTGGAAACTTATTAGATCCTGTAAACACTGTATGTTCGATAATATGATTTACCCCACTACTGTCTTCTGTTGGCGTCCTGACTCCTAATGTAAAACTTGCTTTAGGGTCATTGTTTTGTACCCATTTTACTGTCATATCTGTTTGCTTATGCAAATAGGTATGTATCATATCTTCACCATAAGTTATTGTGTCTATCTTTACAAAATTTGATGGGATTGCATATACCTGAGATGTCAAAGCTAAGTTTATCATTAAAACTGCTATCAAGATTAGTCGTTTCATAATTTACCCTCCTACTATTTGTATTAAGATTAGAATATGCATTTTTATCTAATTACATACACAACAAATTTTTATATAATTAGTAGACATAACGAAATTTGTCCATACATATATTTAGGGTAAATTGATGATTATGAGGAGGGCATTATGTATATACATACAGCTTCTAACTTATACACAAGACAAAGTAAAGGGTCTATAATTGTTGAGGTTACTACAAATCCAGTAACAGGACCTATTGAACCTATTAGCAATGTAAATATTACTATTAGCAGTATATCTAGCGATGGAACTTCAACTGTTGTTGCTGAACTTGTTACAGACTCTGTTGGTCAAACTCCTGTAATAGAACTAGACGCTCCCCCTATCGCACTTAGCGAAATTCCTGAAACTGTGGAAGCACCATATTCAACTTATAAGGTTGAGGCAATATCTGATGATTATGTGCCTGTTGTTATAACTGGTACACAAGTTTTTTCTGACACTACATCTATACAACCAATAATATTAACTCCAACATCTCCAGAAGTATCTGACCCCTTTGCAATGGCTATGAGAGCAGATGACGAAATTGAGGACATTGTTATCGGACCACCCGTATTATTTGGAGATTATCCACCAAAAATTCCTGAGGCTGAAACTAAAGATATAAACGCATCAGGATTTGTTGTCCTTGATAAAGTTGTTGTTCCTCAATATATTGTAGTACATGACGGATCTCCAAATTCTTCATATGCTCCAACATACACTGTACCTTTTAGAGATTATATTAAAAATGTTGCATCATCTGAAATTTATCCAACATGGACAACGGCAGCAATCAAATCTAATGTAATTGCCATAATTTCTTTTACGTTAAACCGAGTTTATACTGAATGGTATCGCAATCAAGGCAAAAACTATACTATTACATCTTCAACAGCATTTGACCATGCCTTTTTCTATGGTCGTAATATATTTGATAGCATTTCTAAAATTGTTGATGAAGTTTTTGATATCTATATCAAAAGACCAGGGTTACTTCAGCCACTACTTGCACAATATTGTGATGGACGTAATGTAACTTGCCCAGGACGCATGACACAATGGGGTTCTCAAGAACTTGGCGAACAAGGATTAAGTGCTGAAGCAATTTTAAGATATTTCTATGGCAACGATATTCAAATACTTTCTGCTCCAACAGTTTCTGGAAATCCAGAATCCTACCCTGGTTCAGCATTAAGAGAAGGTAGCACTGGTGCCGCTGTTAGAACAATCCAAGAACAACTTAATAGAATTTCTAACAACTATCCTCTTATACCAAAAGTTGCATCTGATGGAGTATTTGGACCTACAACAACAGAAGCTGTTAAAGTATTCCAAAGAGTATTTCACTTAACACCTGACGGAGTCGTTGGTAGAGATACTTGGTATAAAATTTCTTCTATCTATGTTGCCGTTACAAAAATTGCAGAACTTAGTTAATTTTATATTTATATATACAAAAGAGGGGACTATCCCCCTCTTTTGATATTACATCATTCCTGGCATTCCACCCATTCCTGGCATTCCACCAGCCATCATAGGGTCTTCAGATTTGATATCTGCTACGATACACTCTGTTGTTAAGAATGTTGCTGCAACTGAAGTAGCATTTTGAAGTGCACTTCTAGTTACTTTAGTCGGGTCAATAATACCATCTTCTAACATATCAATATACTGCTCTGTTAGGGCATTAAAACCTTTTCCTTTTTCAAGAGATTTAACTTCATTTATTATTACCGCTGGCTCTAATCCTGCATTTGCTACAATTTGTCCAATTGGAGCTTCTAGTGCTTTTAGAATTATGCGTACACCTGTTTTTTCATCACCAGTAGTTGTATCTAATAATGGAGCTACGTCTTTTAATACGTGAATATATGCACTTCCTCCACCTGAGATAATTCCTTCTTCAACTGCTGCACGTGTTGCTGCAAGAGCATCTTCCATACGAAGTTTCTTTTCTTTCATTTCTGTTTCTGTTGCTGCAC
Organism: Epulopiscium sp. Nele67-Bin004; assembly: GCA_002007315.1. The sequence continues at coordinate 5,656 of LNZQ01000055.1, read as the reverse complement.
CAACTTTGATTACCGCAACTCCACCAGAAAGTTTTGCAAGTCTTTCTTGCAATTTTTCACGATCAAATTCTGAAGTAGTTTCTTCAATTTGACGACGAAGTAATGAAATTCTGTCTTCAATTTCAGATTTTTCTCCACCACCATTAACAATTACAGTGTGCTCTTTGTTTACTTTAATACTTTCTGCACGCCCTAATTGATCAATAGTTGTATCTAATAAGTTTAATCCAACTTCTTCTGAAATTACAGTTCCACCTGTTAAAATTGCGATATCTTGTAACATTTCTTTTCTTCTGTCACCAAACCCTGGAGCTTTTACAGCTATACAGTTGAATGTTCCACGAAGTTTGTTTACTACTAGTGTTGCAAGAGCTTCGCCTTCAACATCTTCAGCGATAATTAATAATCTTGCACCTGTTTGCACAATTTGCTCAAGTACAGGTAAGATTTCTTGGATATTAGTGATTTTTTTGTCTGTAATTAATATATATGGACTGTCCATTGCCGCTTCCATTTTTTCTGTATCAGTTACCATATAAGGAGATAAGTATCCTCTATCAAATTGCATACCTTCCACTACATCAAGCTCTGTTGTCATAGTTTTAGATTCTTCAATAGTTATTACACCATCATTTGACACTCTTTCCATAGCATCAGCAATAAGGTTACCAACTTCTTCATCACCTGCAGAGATAGCCGCTACTCTTGCAATATGATTTTTACTTTCAACCGGTTTGCTCATTCCTTTTATAGCTTCAACTGCAACATTTGTTGCTTGTTGCATACCACGTCTAACGATTATAGGATTTGCACCTGCTGCAATATTTTTTAGACCTTCAGTAATCATTGCTTGTGCTAAAACTGTTGCCGTAGTTGTTCCATCTCCAGCTACATCATTTGTTTTAGTTGATACTTCTTTTACTAATTGAGCTCCAATATTTTCAAACGGATCTTCTAATTCAATTTCTTTTGCAATAGTTACACCATCATTTGTAATCAAAGGAGTTCCATAAGATTTATCTAATACAACATTACGTCCTTTTGGTCCTAATGTTACTTTAACTGCATTTGCTAATTGATCTACACCAGATTGTAAAGCAACTCTAGCATCTGTTCCAAATTTCATTTGCTTTGCCATGATTTTTTAATCCTCCATATATATTAATTATTCAATAACTGCTAAAATATCACTTTGACTTACAACTACAAAATCTTCTTTATCAAGTGTTACTTCATTGCCAGCATATTTAGAATATATAACTCTATCTCCAACTTTAACTTCCATTTCAATTTTAGTACCATCTTCAGTTCTACCTGGTCCAACTGCGATAACTTCTGCTTCTTGAGGTTTTTCTTTAGCAGCTCCAGTTAAAATGATACCTGACTTTGTTTTTTCCTCTGCCTCAAGGTGTTTAAGTACAACACGATCACCAAGTGGTTTTAATTTCATAATTTTCTTCCTCCTATAAATCGTTAATGTTTAGCACTCAACCATATAGAGTGCTATCAAGTTTATAATATCCTATATTGCCTACTTTTTCAAGTCTTTTTTTTCTTTTTTAAATAAACCTTCCTCACGACCATGAAAAAATAAATATTGTTGGGCATACCCTGCTAATTCTCCAAAATAGTCTTTTGCAAACTTTTGAATTTCTGGCAAAGGCATATCTTTTCCTTCAAAATAATAACCTTCTATTACACGCTTTATCCAAACATCTGTCGGAAATACTTCCATTTTATTATAGGCAAATAATAAAACACAATCAGCAATTTTAGGACCAACCCCTTTTATTTGCATCAACTTTTTTCTTGCTTCTTCTATATTCATGTGGAAAATTGCTGTTAAATCAATTGTTCCTTCAATTATTTGAGCTGTTGCATCTAGTATATATGGTGCTCTAAATCCAACTTTACACTCTCTAAGTTGTTCATCGCTTACTTTTATAAGTTGCTCTGGAGACGGAAAAGTATAATAATTTTGCCCATATGAATTTTCTTCAATTAAATCACCATACTTTGATGTAATGTTATAAATGCATTGCTTTATATGTGGTATCGCCTTATTTTGAGAAATAATAAATGAAATTAACATTTCCCAAGGGTCTTGACGTAATATTCTAATGCCTGTTCCAAATTCGACAGCCTTTTTCATATGTTCATCTTTACTAGCAAGAACTTGTGTAATACGACTATAGTCCGTATCCAAATCTAAATACGGCTTCCAAATTTCCTCTAACTCGCCCGAGGTAGTATTCTTTATTATAATACTCGTACTATTTGGTTGCTGAGTAATTTTTATCGCCTTATCTTTAGCTATCAATGTGTAATTTGAGTCACATATTTTTTCAAACCTAAATACTTGTCCACATTCCAAAATTTGCGATATATTAAAGTTTTGTACCCCTTCTATTACAACTGCATTTTTCATAATTTGCTCCTTATAACTGATGTTACTAAGATTATATCCATATTATTCATTTTTTAAGCACCTAACCTCACTAAATTTTTAAAATCATGCTATAATATTATAAAAGAGAAAGATGGTGAAATTATGAAAGATACAATTTATACTATTCCATTGACAGAGGCTTTTCAAGAACAGGGGGAATGCCCACTTTGTTTTATATATAAAAAGCTTGAAGACGATGCTATTAGATTTACTTTGGGTTCTTCTTATATGCAAAGCGATTTTAGAGAACAAACTAATAAGCAAGGATTTTGCAGCAAGCACTATAAAAATTTATATGACTATGGAAATCGCTTGGGCGTAAGTTTAATTTTACACACACATTATATGGAGCTATATAAATCTTTAGATTATATCTTAACTAATAGACCTGATACGCCTAAAATTTCTTTGATAAATAAAATCAAAAAAGCTCCTATACCTAAAACTGATATTAACAATCAAATTTCTAATCATATTGATTCTTGCTTCATTTGTGATCGTATAGAAAAAGATTTTATTAGATATATTTCTACGTTTTTTTATTTGATGCAAAAAGATAAAGAATTTGAACAGATGTTTGAAAATAGTTTAGGATTTTGCGTTCCCCACTTTAATATAGCTTTAAGTGAAGCTCCAAAATATTTAAAAGCAGGCGAAGAAATGCATAAGTTTTATATGATAAGCAAAACAAAGCTTCTACAATCCTTAAAAAGAATAGAAAGTGAACTTGATTGGTTTATAGATAAACATGATTATAATAACCATGATAAACCTTGGAAAAATTCACAAGATGTTATTCCCCGTGCAATACAAAAATTGTCTGGGATTTACCCTCAAGCCGATGTATTAAAAGAAGATATTTAACAAAAATAAGCTGATAGTTATAACGCTAACTACCAGCTTATTTTTATTTGCAATAAACCCTCATTGCCTCAACAAAAAACTTAGTGCAACCTTCTGCAATTTTATCATAGTAAGCAATAAATCTTTCATCTTGAAGAAAACCTTCCACTAAAGCCAATTGACTTTGCTTTGAATAAGTATTTTCTGGCCAAGTCATTACCAACAAATCTTTATGCAACTCACAAGCTTTTTGGGCTGAACTTCCCGCAGGGTCTTTAGCCATGAACCCCTCTTTTAACGAGTTATTTATGTCTTGCAAAAGATTTTCCATACGCTCATATTCATTTTCATTCATAGCTTCAAACTTTTTATTAGAATTATCAACAATATCATTACCATATTTTTGACGAAGTTCTGACCCAAAAGTTTCTTCATTTTGCTTTAGTATTTTAGATTTCATCTTATTAAATGCTTTATATCCACTCATGTTATACCCCTTCTTTACTGATAAATGGCTTGTGCAACTTGATTAGCAGTATTTTCATCTGTAAGATATTTGATAATCTCTAACGAAAATTCTATTGAAGAACCTAATGCTTCACCTGTAATAACATTTTTATCTACATGCACTCTCTTATTCACATAATTACTCAGTTTATCGCTTACTTTTGGATACGCTGTACCTTCAAACTTAATACCTATACTTTCTAAATAGGTGGGTGCAGCACAAATAGCCGAAATTAAAGTTCCTTTATTATACTCATGAAGTATTAATTCTTTTAGCCTAGGCTCTAAACTATATCCTGAAACACCTGGTCCCCCTGGCAAAATTAGTGCTGATACATCTGTAATATTATCTATGTCAAATATCTCATCAGCTTTAATTACTATATCACTAGATGTTTTAACAAAAGTCTCATTTTCTAATGATATCACCTTTACATCTATCTGTGCACGACGCAATAAATCGATAGGTGTCATAGCTTCTACCAATTCACATTGATTAACCAAAAATACATATACCATAAAACTTACTCCTTTTTCTTAAAATTTTGATAAACAAAAAAGCTACCAACTTATAAAGTTAGTAGCTTTTTATATAACGTGCGCAGAAGGATTCGAACCCTCGGCCTTCTGATCCGTAGTCAGACGCTCTATCCAGCTGAGCTATGCACACAAATATATGCCCGAGACCGGAATCGAACCGGTACGGGAGTTAAGTCCCGCAGGATTTTAAGTCCTGTGCGTCTGCCAGTTCCGCCACTCGGGCATATAATGGTCGCTACAGGGTTCGAACCTGTGACCCCCTGCTTGTAAGGCAGGTGCTCTCCCAGCTGAGCTAAGCGACCGTGTTATATGATACTTATGATTTTGTATTTAATTGTTAATGATACAAACGACCCAGAAGGGACTCGAACCCTCGACCTCCGCCGTGACAGGGCGGCGTGCTAACCAACTGTACCACTGGGCCAAAATTTTTATTATTTATTATTACTAAGTGGACCCTCTGGGACTCGAACCCAGGACCGCCCGGTTATGAGCCGGGTGCTCTAACCAACTGAGCTAAAGGTCCTAACAATAGCCGACGATCGGACTCGAACCGATAACCTGCTGATTACAAGTCAGCTGCTCTGCCAATTGAGCCACGTCGGCGTATTACTATTAATTGCATAACTTATATTAAAATAAGTTAATGACCCATAGGGGAATCGAACCCCTGTTACCGCCGTGAAAGGGCGGTGTCTTGACCGCTTGACCAATGGGCCTTAAACTCCCCGAGTAGGGTTCGAACCTACGACCCTTCGGTTAACAGCCGAATGCTCTGCCACTGAGCTATCGAGGAATATATTACTTAATACTACATCAAAAGTATATCATAATACTTGATATTTGTCAAGTACTTTTTTATACTTTCAAAACTAAACATAAAATAGAAACCATTCAATCTACAATCTAACCTTTTTTTCCAGGTCAAACCCTCGAACCATTAGTATTGGTCAGCTACGTATGTCACCATACTTCCACCTCCAACCTATCAACCTCATCGTCTATAAGGGGTCTTACTTCTTTCGAATGGGATATCTTATCTTGAGGTCTGTTTCACGCTTAGATGCCTTCAGCGTTTATCAAATCCAGACTTGGCTACTCTGCTATAGACTTGGCAGTCTAACAGATGCACCAGCGGTCCGTCCATCCCGGTCCTCTCGTACTAAGGACAGCTCCTCTCAAATATCCTACGCCCACGACGGATAGGGACCGAACTGTCTCACGACGTTCTGAACCCAGCTCGCGTACCGCTTTAATGGGCGAACAGCCCAACCCTTGGAACCTGCTTCAGCTCCAGGATGCGATGAGCCGACATCG
>LNZQ01000054.1 GCA_002007315.1 Epulopiscium sp. Nele67-Bin004 | reverse complement strand
GATACGTCTATGAATTTACAAGATAAATTTTGGAAGTCTATTCCAGACAAAGGAATAAAAGCTATGTTACAGTGTTCCATGAAAATTGATGAAAAAATGACGCTAATAATTGGATTTGACAGATACACACCAATAAATAAATGGAATGAAAAAACTATAAATACACTAATATTTCTAGCAAAATCTATTGCAATATATGTGGGCTAGATAGGAAAGGGATTTGTATGGTGTCTAAACAATTAAATAAAGATATGTTTAAGAAAAAACATCAAGCAGTTGCAGTGCTAAGTATGGTACGCAACTCTTGTGAGATTTTGAATGATAGTATAGGCTATTTTGCAGAATTGCCCCAACATTGTAGCCTAAAATCTTTTTTAGATCATGAGGATAAAAAAGTTTATATAAATGAGCATTGCAAATTAAAATATCATCTTAATACTGGTATTCAAGATAAAGTAGCTATTAACGTTACTGACGAAGAAAATCAATATATAATTAACTTTTATTATTGTAATGATACAGCGATATATATATATTGTGTTGATATGATTTCGGAAAGTACTATTTTTCTTGACGTAAAAGAACAAGTAGATGAGTTTGACGGAGTGGGGGGTAGACAGTCTCTTACTAATATAATGGTTATGCTTTGTAAAAATGGATTTTTTGATTACGACGTAGAAAAAGATATTATAACATTTTATAAAGATTTTTTTATGTCAAAGCCATATTCGGTTTTAACTACGCAAGAGTGCCTAGAAAGAAGAATTATTGACAAAGACGTGGAAGTATTTCAAGATTTTGTAGATAGTATGAGAAATGGTGAAGTATCTATATTTGATTTTAGACTTTTAGCTCCAACAGGAAAAGCTCCTTGGGTAAGTGTGTTGTATGATATAACTTTCAAAGATGGCAAGCCTGTTAAAGCATATGGTATAGTAAAAGATATTGATGCTGAAGTAAAATATAGATTTAGATCAGAACGTGACCTGCTTACAGGTTGCTATAATAAAGTTACTGCTGAGGACTTAATTACTGATTTATTAAAAGGAAATTTTGTACAAGGAACATGTTACTTACTGCTTATAGATATAGACAATTTTAAGTCAATAAATGATAATTTGGGGCATGCTTATGGCGATTTAATTTTAACAACACTTGCCGAACGACTGACAGAAATCTTTAGGGAAGTTGATATAGTGGCAAGGATAGGTGGAGATGAATTTTTAGTATTTTTAAAAAACTTTAAGCTTGAAACAGTTTTGGCTGATAGGTTAGATAAAATTATTTCGGCTTTTAACAACACATATTCAGACGGTACTACTACGTATGAAATTTCGGCAAGTATAGGCGTTGCATGTTATCCAAGAGATGGCGACACATTTAAGCAATTATCAAAAAAAGCAGATATTGCAATGTACAATGCAAAACGACATGGAAAAAATCAATATGCAATTTACGATAGCAAACTGGATATTGATAGCGTCGAAGCACATATAACACGTTTTGAAACAATAAAAAGAAACAGTGGGCAATTTATAGATGTAAAAATATGTTTTAGTATTTTTCAGATGTTATACGATAGTCATGATATAAATGATTCTATAAATCAAGCATTTGAAGCTATAAGCAAGCTTTTTCAGATAGATAGATGTTATGTAATGAGATTAGATCCAAAAACAAACATGTTTTTCCACCAGCATGAATGGTGCAAAGAAGGAATACCACATTCTAATGCAGAGCCAGTATCATTTGAATACGCAAAAGTGATCATAGATAAGTATGATGAGAAAGGTATTGGGCTTTTTACAACTGATAAAGGTGTAGAAGGTATTTTTGAAGAAGACAATACAAAATCTATGTTAAATTGCTCTATTAAAAAAGGCAATAATATAAATCTTGTAATCGGCTATGATAAATGCACCGAAACTAGCGAATGGGAGCCAAAAACTATAAATTCTCTAGTGTTTTTATCAAAAATCATAGGTGTATATTTAGTGGGAAGGCAAATAGAAGGAGGGAAATAGCAATGGATAATAACAGTGTAAATCAATTAGAAGAGGTAATTATTTTAAAGTTAAATTACGAGGGACAGATTATAGCAGCTAATAAGTATGCAAAAGATAGATTAGAGCTTAATGATGAGGAGCTAATAGGGCTAAATATTGCTGATTTACTTATTGCAAGTAACAAATCAAAAATTACACAGCTACTGCAAAAAATAGGTCAACAAACAAACAAAAAAAGTATAGACTTGACGTTTGAAATAGGGCAGGAGCAACGCATATACGCAGTGTGCACACTAGATCAAAATTATAATACACAAGAGATAGAGTTGTCAGCTATAGATGTGAAAAAATATAACCTTATTCCTAGACACACAAATAAATATATTAAAAAATTGCGTTCAGGTCTTGAAGAAACAGAAGCCGAACTTCAAGAATACTACAATCGTTTAATAGCAAACGAAGGATTTTATAATACCTATGAAATGATAGATGAGGAAGCACCAATTATACTTTCAAAATATGATTGTGTACAAAACAAGACAATAGATATTATGGCAACAGAAGCGGTAAAAGATTTGCTTGGATATGACCAACCTGTTCAACTAGATGCTGAAATGATAGACAATATTTCTTGGGCTAAAATGGCGGAATATCACAATCAAGCTATGGAAGTTAAAAGCCTTGAATATGGTATAGAATGTAAATATCATCACCCTCAAAAAGGCTGGGTATGGATATATTTTATCTTAAAATACTACCCAACAAATGAAGAAAACATTATAAATATACTTGCCGCTGTTGCAGATATTAATGAGGATAAAGTTGCTGAAGAAAAAATGCTAGATACGTTGTATGACCCAGTGACACAAACTCCAAATCAAGAGTATTTTGTACGCTATTTCAAAGAAAATCGTACCAATACTATGGCACTTATACATTTTGATATAGACAACTTCAAATTTGTTAATGACTCGTTTGGTAGAAAATACGGAGATGTTATTTTAAAAGAAATAGCAAACAGATTAACTAGTATAAAGCAGTCAAGATTTATAGTTGGACATTTAATTGCCGATGAATTCATTATTTTGCTTGAAGATATTGAATCAAAAGAAGAAGTACAAGACTTTATGAAATTGGTTACAAAAGCAATTGAACCAACGTTTTCTATACAAGAAGCTAACTTTGGAATGACATATAGTGCGGGTATCGCTATGTATCCAACAGATGGGAACGACTTTGAAAGACTGTTTAACAATGCAGACCTTGCAATGCATAAAGTTAAAGCAGAAGGTAAACGTAAATATATGTTTTTCCACTCAAGCTTTAAAAAAGACGTACTGGAAAGAATTTATATGGAAAGTGACCTTAGAGAAGGTTTAAAATACAATGAGTTTTCACTTTATTATCAACCACAAGTGAGTTTATCAAATAGCAAAGTTATCGGGTTTGAAGCACTAATTAGATGGATCAAGCCAGATGGGCGAATTATACCTCCATTTAAGTTTATCACAAGTGCGGAAGAAACTGGGCTAATGATACCTATGGGTGAATTTGTGTTTAGGGAAGCTTGTTGTTTTATAAATAGGCTTGAAAATGCTGGTTATCACGATTTACATGTTGCGGTTAATATATCAGGGGTGCAAATAAGCGATGATGGCTTTGTGGAAACTATCAGCACGATACTTGAAGAAACAAGTGTTGATACAAAAAAAGTTCATATCGAAATTACAGAAACAATACTAATGACTAACATGAAAGAAAATACTGAAAAAATTAGAAAACTACAAGATATGGGATTAATTATTGCGTTAGATGATTTTGGTACAGGATATTCATCACTAAAATATTTAAAACAATTTCCTATAGATATACTAAAAATTGAAAAGACATTCGTTGATGACATCGGTACAACTAGAAAAAATCTAGTTGGTTCAATAATAAGTTTAGGACATGAACTGGAGCTTGAAGTAGTTGCTGAAGGTGTTGAGGAGCCTGCTCAACTTGATTACTTAGAACAATACAATTGTGATATACTACAGGGATATTTAGTTAGTAAGCCTATGCCAGAAGAAGATGTATTCAAATTTTTAGAAGCTGAATACAATGAAATATAGAGAGGGATATCCTCTCTTTTTTTTAAAGCAATAGGAAAAGGAGGCGATTTTATGATAAGCCTAGATTTGATATTAGGGTTATTTGCACTTATGGTTCAAATAGCATATAGTGCAATTGCTCTTTCGATATCACAGAGGATAATTTCTGAAAAATCAAGTATTAACTATATTAGAAATATTATATTTGGGGTTATAAATGCTAGTGTATATACTGGTATATATTTGTTGGATATACCACACTATTACTTTTATTCGGTGGGATTAGCATTGCTTGTGATAGAGTGTATGTATTTGGGGGCAACGATGCGTATTGCTTTATGTATTTCAACTTATATAATAGTAAATATGAGTACAGTCTTTTTGGGCATGATTAAATTTGTGACATATGCTTATGGAGTGTCAACAACACAAGCTTTTACACAAGTTGATTTACGAATACAAGTTATAATATTAATGTATTTAATATTAACAGTTATTGCAGGTTTTACTATTAAAACTTTGGGAATGAACAATTTACGTAGAATTGTAAATTCAAAAGGTTATGCGGATATGATTTCTGTGTTAGCGATATTACTTACATTGCAAGTTGGGTTTGATGAGTTTGTTATAATTTTAGAGTATACATATGTGGAACAAATATTGATGGTTATGGCTACAGTATGTTTTAACATGATATTATACTATACAGTATTGTATCACACTGTTGATAGTGCAGGAATAGATGTATATCGCCGAAAAACTACAGAGGCAAAAGTTTTTTATAATGAACTACGTGACCAAAGAGAACAAATTGTGACACGAGTAACTAAGGACGAACTAACCAACTTATATAATAAAATGTATATTATTAATTGTATAAAGTCAGCCTTGATGGAAGTTATAAAAGGAGATGTGATACACGGGATAATTTTTATTGATATTAATGGGTTAAAGTTTGTAAATGATACTTATGGGCATGAAGCAGGGGATAGGCTTATAAAGAGAATCGCACATGCAACAAGAACAAGTATACGTGAAAATGGCCAAGATGTTGCAGGAAGAACTGGTGGAGATGAGATTTTGGTGTTTATTTCAAATACATCAGAAGAAAATTTGAAACAAGTAACTCAAAGAATAAGAACTGCTATTGAAGAAGAAAACGAACTGGAATCACTTTTTAGGGTGTCGGCAAGCATTGGGGAGTTGTTAGTTACTTATAGTGAGGCAAGACAAGGACTAGATGAAATATTAGAACGAGTTGACGTTATAATGAGAAAAGATAAAGATAAATTTTATGCTGAAATGGAGGGGAGAGTATGTCCGATTTAAGCACATTAATTTTCTTTTTGCTACTATTAATATATAACTATGCTATGTTTAGTTACTTGTCTTATTTGTATGTGCCTACGATGGAAATAGGTAAAATTATAATCATGACAAGTCTAATAAATTGTATAATGTTTATAGTACCTCATATATTTTTATTTAACAATTATGACCCAATATTGTTTTATATAGCATGTTATACTATGCAGTTTTCTTATATTTACAAGAAAAATTTATTAATATGTTTTTTTGGAGCATTATGTTTTAATATTAATATGTATGCAATAGGGCTTGTCGTTGTTGCACTAATTGCATTTATAACAAATGATAGTATATTAAATCAACGAAATGCAATTGACATGCGGCTTATTACAACTATTTCAACATTAGTTCCAGCAACACTTCAAATTATATTTTTAAAACATACAATCCCCAAAGAAAAGATTGATATATTATTATCACACAAGCAAAGTTTGGAATTAGCATGCAAAATTTTGTTAGTTGTATTTGCATATGCACTAGTGATAGTTAATATAGATAATGCAATTCACATAGACGATACTAGAATAGTTGTGTTAAATCTTAAAGTAGGTATTGTTACAATTATTGGATTTTTAGTTGCCATTATATACAGTTATATTTTTGCAACATTACACTTAGAAGTTAAACAATTTGAAAAATATGAAGGGCTTGTTCGTGAAGAAGAAGAACGTATAAAAGAACTTAATCGTACAGTGCACAAAGATTCGTTTACAGGATTATATTTGCGAGAAGTAGGGATAGAACGTATTGAATTTTATAAAGAGCATAAAATAAATTTTTATGTGGCGTTTATAGATATGGACGGCTTAAAAACTGTAAATGATAATTTTGGACATAATGAAGGTGATTTTTATATATTAACAGTTACTGATTTGTTGAAGCGAAACTTTCAAAATACATTGATTGTACGGCTTGGAGGGGACGAATTTTTGATTGTTGGAACAGGTGAAGATGAGTATGAACCAACACGTTGTACGTTATCAGTGTATGCTGATGTAAATCTAGTAAAAGAGCGTTACAATAAGCAATATGAGACTTCTGTAAGTTATGGAATAGTTAGTGTCCACGAAACTAGAAAGCTTGACACTATGTCTATTATTGCATTAGCTGATGAACGAATGTATGAATTTAAAAAGAGCAAGAAAAAAGAACGAGCAGTAAAAAGAGTATTTTAGGGAGCAACAAATTTTAAAGTAGTTTATATGAAAAATATTTTTTTAGGGGCGACGCATAATCGCCCTCTTTTTTGACAAATTATTCCGAAATTATTAATGTTTCGCCTGAATATATTAAATCAGGATTTGAAATATTATTAAGTTCTGATATTTTGTTAACAGTTGTGTCATATTTCTTTGCTATACTAGACAACGTATCTCCACGTTTGATTGTATAAGTAACGGTTGAAGAACTACTAGAAGAACTGCTAGTAGAAGAACTAGTTGAAGTAGTAGAGGTAGTAGAAGTAGATGAACTTGAGCTGTAGTCGATAAATACTGTATCTTTAAAATAATCCATGTCGACGTTTCCAGAAATACCGCTTACACTACCAGTATCGCTATATTGAAAGCCGTCCCAAGTGTCCCAGTTGCCAGTACTTTTTGGCTCAGTAACACCATATTCGGCTATCCATAGTAAGTATTTTGTAAGTGATGAATCAAATACGTCAGCAACTGTTGATTCGTTACTATAAATCATAGGCGTAATACTCATAAGTGATTCTAGTTTACTTAAATATGCCTCGGCTATTTCATTTGCATCTGAGTCAGAAAGTCCTGTAAGTTCAAAGTCCATAACAGGTACACAATCTTGGTCTTTGTCTTTAATTAGGTTATAAAAATATTCAGCTTGAGTTTCAGCCTCACTAGTTGAGGTTGCAGTAATATAGTGATAAAATCCAATTTTTAGGTCAGCATCTTTGGCAGAAGTATAGTTAGTTGAAAAGTTTGGGTCTTCATAACTCCCACCATATGCTGCTCTAATGTACACTATATCAATATTATCGTCTTTTACAGATGTGAAGTCGATAGTACCAGACCATTTACTTACATCAATTCCGTTGTAGGTTGTTGCTCCGAACACTGTACTAGAGATGAATAATGCACACAAAAATGCTAGTTTTTTCATAAATTTGACCCCCTCGCATACAATAATTATATGACGAGCAATAAAAAATGGTGACACTTGTATTATTTAAAAGATAAGTGGAAATACTTTCTAGGAATAAAATAATTTTTTTGAGAGGAGACATTTAAAATGTCAAAAGAACACGAATGCGGATGTGGCGGACACGGACATCATGAACATGAAAATCACGGAGGATGCGGTGACGATTGCGGATGTGGAGAAAAAGCCACTATTTATATCACTTTTGAAGATGATGATAAAGAAATAGCTTGCGATGTAATAGGAGTATTTGAGGTAGACGACCAAGAGTATATCGCTATTTCACCAGAAAACGAAGAAGATGGTGATGAAATATTTATTTATCGTTATCATGAAAATGCGGAAACAGATGATGTTGAATTAGCAGACATTGAGTCAGACGAAGAATATGATAAAGTTGTGGAAGAATTTCACACGCTATTTTTTGGTGAAGAAGAATAATATAACTAACCCTCCAGATTTTATAAAAATTTGGAGGGTTTTTGTATAAAATATAAAAAGTGCGTCCATAATATCAAATGAATTTTTGAAATTAAGGATGGACTAAATTATGAAAAAAATATTTATGAGTATATGTTTGATGAGTATAATAGTGGTTTCGTTGTATTTATTTAAAGATACACTATTTGCATTTAATATTGGCAAGTCAAACAATTACCCAGTTGTAACAGTAGTATTTAGTAACAACAAAGAAGTAGTTATAGAGCTATACCCCTCACAAGCACCGAACACAGTAAACAACTTTTTGGATTTGGCAGACCAAGGATTTTATGAATATACATTTGTAAGTCGAATTATCCCAGGATATTTCGTTCAAGCAGGTGACCCGATTGGAGATGGATATGGTTACCCTGGTTATTACATCGAAAGCGAATGTAAGTATAATGGGACAAGCAATAGCATAAGCTTGACTAGAGGAACTGTGTCTATGGCAAGAGGACAAGATTTTAACACTGAAGGTTCACAATTTTTTATTTTAACGCAAGATGCAAGACATTTAAATGGTCAATATAGTGCATTTGGCAAGGTAATATCTGGTATGGAAGTTATCGACAACTTTGGTACGACAGAACTCGACAGTGATTATCAACCAAAACAAGATATATTTATAAAAGAAGTAAAAGTTGAACTAAATGGCTATGAGCCACAAGCTCCAGAAGTGTATTTGGCTGATTGATTCCTTGACAACTCCTAGTGTTTTATATTAGAGTATAGACAGAAAATATAATTGTGGGTGATGAAAATGGATAAAAATGAGTATGGAAACCAAAGTATATCGTCTCTAAAAGGGGCGGACAGAGTACGGCTCAGACCAGGAGTTATATTTGGTTCTGATGGAATTGAAGGGTGTCAACATTCGATATTTGAGATATTATCAAATTCTATTGACGAAGCAAAAGAGGGCTATGGTAATGTAATAAACGTAACATTACATAACGATCATGCGATAACAATAGAAGATGAAGGGCGTGGAATGCCTCTTGATTATAATCCAAAAGAAGAACGTTACAACTGGGACTTAATTTTTTGTGAACTTTATGCAGGTGGTAAATATAATACGAACGAAGGAAAAAACTATGAATTTAGTTTGGGCTTAAATGGTTTAGGTGCTTGTGCAACTCAATATAGTTCAGAGTATATGGACGTAAAAGTCTGCAAAGCAGGAAATTGTTATGAACTACATTTTGAGCGTGGTGAAAATATTGGTGGCTTAAAAAAGACATCGACAGGGTGTACTAATACAGGAACTAAAATTCACTGGAAGCCAGACAACAAAGTATTTACAGATATAAACGTAAGTAGCGATTATTTTCATAGCATTTTAAAAAGACAGGCTGTAGTAAATAAAGGCTTAAAATTTATTTTTACTGATGAAATAGCAAAATCCACTACAACTTATATATACCCAGAAGGTATAGAAGGGTACGTTAAAGAAATTTCAAAAGGTGAAGAATTTACAGATGTTCTGTTGTTAGAAACCGAAACAAGAGGACAAGATAGTCCAGATCGTCCAGAATACAAATTAAAGTTTCAAATAGCACTGACGTTTTGTAATACGACAAACTTACTAGAATATTACCATAACTCAAGCTTTTTGGAATACGGGGGTTCGCCAGATAGAGCAGTAAGAAACGCTCTAATATATAGCATTGATCAGTACATCAAATCAGAAGGCTTATACACAAAAGATGAAAAGAGAATTACATTTGTAGATATACAAGATAGTTTAATACTAGTGACAAATTCATTTTCAACTATTACAAGTTATGAAAATCAAACTAAAAAATCTATTACAAATAAATTTATTGCAGAAGCGATGCAAGATTTCATAAGAAGTTATCTTCATGTATATTTTATTGAAAATCGAGAAGAAGCAGAAAAGATTGCAAAGCAAATACTAATTAACAAGCGAAGCAGAGAAAAAGCAGAACGCACACGTATCAACGTTCGTAAGCAATTAGGTGGAAGTATAGATATAAGTAATAGAATAAAAAAGTTTGTTGACTGTCGTACAAAAGACAGAGGAATTAGAGAACTTTATATAGTGGAAGGGGATTCGGCTCTTGGCTCATGCAAGTTGGGGAGAAATGCAGAGTTTCAAGGAATTATGCCAGTCCGAGGGAAAATTCTAAATTGCTTAAAATCTGATTATGATAAAATATTTAAAAGTGATATAATAGTTGATTTGTTAAAAGTTTTAGGTTGCGGAATAGAAATTGATTGTAAACATAGCAAAGAGCTAAATACATTTAATTTAGATAACCTGAGATGGAACAAAGTTATTATATGTACTGATGCAGATGTTGACGGTTACCAAATTAGAGCATTGATTTTAACTATGATATATACGTTGATGCCTACGCTTATTGAAGAAGGCAAAATATATATAGCCGAAACACCGCTATATGAAATCAACACTAAGAAGCACACGCATTTTGCTTACTCAGAAAGTGAAAAAGTACAAATAGTAAATAAAATTAAAACTAACTATACGTTACAACGTTCAAAAGGACTTGGACCACTCCACCACAGGAGTGGGCTGCCCTCTAGTAATGCAAACCACAGACTGACCTGCGGCTGAGCCGTGGTGGATGTCCATCAGGTCCACAATGACTGCAGGCACTGCAACATGTTCAAGCAGACAGGGGCTGAG
>LNZQ01000053.1 GCA_002007315.1 Epulopiscium sp. Nele67-Bin004 | reverse complement strand
AGGGGTAAATGTAGATTATATTATATATAAAAATGCGAGTTTATCATATGATATCCCTGCTATTACTTTGGATCAACTAGAGGAAATGATTTTAAAAGATATATCAAAACCATTTAGTATTATAGTTACTGCAAATGCAATGTGGTTTGCAAATGATATGCAAGAAATCTTAAGACAAAAGTTTAAAGATTGTAATGTGAATTTATTTTCCCTGATAGTTAAATTTGACTATAAAGAAAGTTATATTGAAGCTAAGAAAAAAGAGTTAGAGATGTTACAAACTCAATTAGATGTATATACAAAGCTAGAAATTCAACTAGGACATACAATTAAAAAGGCAGAAGTTCCAACTTATACAGAAAAACCACCAAAAATCATATGGGTATGTTGGTTACAAGGAATGGATAATGCACCGTCATTAGTACAATCATGCTATAGGACACTACAAAACTCTTTGCCAGACTATGAAAAGATATTGATAACTACAGAAAATTTTAATCAGTATGTAGATATTGACCCTATTATTTTAGGAAAATGGAAAAAAGGAATTATCTCGAATACTATGTTTAGTAATGTATTAAGGTTAGAATTATTAATAAAGCATGGTGGGATATGGATGGATTCAACTATTCTTTTTACAGGAGATGAGATGCCAAAATTCATTTCAGATAGTCCATTATTTATGTATAAGAGACGCAATGTAAATATGGAACTTAAGCCTAGTGGAAATTGGTTTATAGGAAGTTGTAAAAACCATATATTATTAACTGCTACTAGAGATTTATTTATACAGTATTGGCATAACAATGATGAACTTATACATTATAGTTTGTTTTATTTTTTATTTAGGTTAGTTGTAAATACGTATACAGATTTATGGGATAAAGTGTCTTGCATAACGGTAGATGCACCATTAGTTATGGGAGAACATTTGACTAGAGAATATGATAAGGAGAGATTTGAGGTCCTTATTAATCAATCACCTTTTCATAAACTTACTTATAAGTTAGCACCAACTGTTTTAGAAAATCAATCAAATTATTATAATTATATTATTAAGAATTTTTAAGGAGAGGGAAAATGAAGTTTGTAGTAGACAATATAGCTAATATTATTAGTTCATATATAGAATTTAAAGAGCAGGCAGGATTTTATATTTGGGGGAGTTCGGAACAATCTCAACTTTTATGGTTTATTATAGAAGGACAATTTAGTGAGAGTTCATTATTAGGTTTTATAGATGATAAAAAACAAGGTCAGATGGATAAAAGATTTAATTTGCCTATTTATAGTTATGAACAAGTGAAAGCTCAATCAGATATAGTATTTATTATTTTAGATATTTACGAAGAAGAAGCGAAACAATTTATTAATGAGAATTATGTTTTAGTAGACAGTAAAATTTTTGAAGAAAATAGAGCTAAATTTAAAATAGATGTTGATAAGTTACTAAAGTTTGTTGGAGGGAATAAAGATAAGAGATACTATTTATGTATTTCAGAATATATCCAAAAAACAATATGTGAATTAATAGAAAACAATGGGGGGGGGGGCGAGGATTTATTGATATGAGAGAGAACCCTTCTAGAAAAACTATAGCAGATAAACCAGTATATAATTATCAGCAGTGTATTAAAGATAAAAATAATATTTTTATAGTGAGTAGTCATTTTAAAGGTGTAATTGATATATTAGAAAAAGATAACAATAATTATATTATACTTGAAGGAATACAAGACACAAGTTTGTATAAGGGACTGATTTATACAAATAAACAATATATTGTAATGGATATAGTAGGACATTGTAATTTAAATTATAAAGGTTGTGGGCATTTTTCACCGACTGCAGATAAATATTTTTATTGTATAGATGAAGCAAAAAGGGATTTACAAAGTTTATCAAATATTTTAGAGGGACAATTAAAAAAGTTAAGAATAATGGGAGGCGAACCATTATTACATCCAAATGTAGTAGATATATTAAGGTTTGCAAGAGAAGTATTTCCTCAAACAAATGTAGTTTTAATAACAAATGGAACACTTCTATTAAAGCAAGAGGTAGAGTTTTGGAATGCTTTAAAGGATAATAATATAGAACTATTTATTACAAAGTATCCAATAAATTTTGATTATGATGCAGTTGAGTACAAAGCTTCTCAATATAATATTAACTTAATATTTGATACAAGAGGGCAAGTGATTAAAACTCTTTTAAAATTTCCCTTGGATATAGAAGGTAAACAAAATGCAGCATTAAGTTATAGTAAGTGTAAGGCGGTGAATTGTGTAAATTTATTTGAAGGCAAGCTGTACCAGTGTCCTACAAGTTGTCATTTAAATAGATTTAATAAAAAATTTGGAACGAATATGCAAGTAGGAGAAGGGGATTACTTAGAGCTGGATAAAGTCAATGATAAAAAAGAAGTATTTAAGTTTATATCTACATACAAACAAGTGTGTAAATATTGTATGATAGATAAGATAACATATGATCATCCATTTTCTATTAGTAAAAAGGAAAAAGAAGAATGGTTACCATAAATTGATAAGTGAGGATTAGATGGAAGATAAAATACAGCAATTAATAGAATATTTAAACTCTGAAGTAGATGGGGGAAATTGGAAGTTACTACACCAGGTTATAGTAGAGCATAACTTACAAATAATTACTTTAAGCGAATATAATTTAAAGTTGCAAGGATACCAGTATATAGAAGGAGTTCCAGATATAGAATATGTACATTATATAGTGTTGCAAGGTAAAGTAACAGCTACAATGTATAAAGCAGAAAGTATATCTCAACTAGACTTAAATATTGAGGTAAATAATTGTGGATATGAGGTTAATTTAAATCCTACAGAATTACAAGCTGACCTTGAAGAGGGGCTTTATGAGATAGGGATATTAACTTTATTAAAAGGTAAAAATGAATTTGTATATACAGATTTAGAGGAAAAGTTGTATATTACACCTAACAAAGTAACACAAATTTATAGTTATGAGTATCAGGCTAATAAATTAAATCAAGAAATTAGCCAAAATATTGAAAACTTAAAAGTGTATAATCAATTGGTACAAGAGTTTGGTAAATATATAGAGATACCAGATAAGTTACCAGTATATACAGAAGGGCCACCCAAAATTATTTGGGTATGTTGGCTTCAGGAAATAGAGAATGCGCCACCAGTAGTAAAGGCATGTTATAAAAATTTAATGAATAAATTTTCAGATTATAAAAAAGTTTTGATAACTGCAACTAACTATATGGACTATGTAAAGATAGATAGTATAATACTTGAAAAATGGAAAAAAGGTATTATATCAAATACTATGTTTAGTGACATAGTGAGGTTAGAGCTGCTAGTAAAATATGGAGGGGTATGGATAGATAGTACAATACTTTGCACAACAGATGAGATGCCAAAGTTTATTGAGCAAAGCCCATTATTTATGTATAGATTTAATCATAAAAGAGATGTACAACCTTCGGATAATTCTTTAATAGGTAGTTGTAAAGGGCATATTTTATTAAAAGCATTAAGAGATATATTAATAAGATATTGGCATGAAAAAGATGAATTAGTAAATTATTCTATATTAAATATGTTTACTAGTATGCTTGTTAATGGCATATATTCAGCGTATTGGGATCAAGTACCATATTTATCTAATCGGCAAATGATAATGACATATCACTTTTTATATCAAGAGTATGATGAGCAACAATGGAATTTTTTAATGGAAAATTCGCCATTTTATAAGTTAACATATAAATTATGGGAAGACACATTGAATTCCACTAATACTTATTATGCTCACATAATAAAAATATACAGTTAGGAGGAAATATATGTGTAATTTTATAGATATAGAATTTACAGATTTACAAGTAAAGGGTGAAGGAATTAAGTGGCAGTTATTAGATAAAGCTAAAGTACAACAGAATATATATATTTTTACTTTAACAGAGCAAATTTTAAAGATAGAAGGATTTCAATTTGTAGAGGGGATTTCAGTCAAAGAATATATACATTATTTAGTGTTAAGAGGGAAGTCAACAGCTAAAGTATATGAAGCAGAAATTATAAATCCAAAAGAAATTATATCCAATGTTAAATTAGATAGTGATATTATTATAGATAATTGTGGGTATAAGGTAAATATAAATCTTCAGGAGTTAAAAAATAATTTTGAAGAAGGATTTTATGAAGTAGGGATATTAACTTATATAAAATCTCATCAAGCATTTATATTTACTGACACAGAAGGTAAATTGTATATTACTCCTACTAAAGTAACAAAAGTTAATCGTCAAAAGTATTTGATGTCTCTTTTAGATAGAAGGATCAAGATAGATATAGAAAAAATACAGTCATATAATCAATTAGTAGGGGAATTTTCTGGGGATATAGAGCTACCAGATAAATTGCCAACATATACAGAAGGTCCACCAAAAATCATATGGGTATGTTGGTTTCAGGGGATAGAAAATGCTCCACCAGTAGTAAAGGCATGTTATAATAACCTAATGAAGAGATATCCAGATTATAAAAAAATATTGATAACTGCAGATAATTATACAGACTATATAGAGATGGATAGTGTAATAGTTGAAAAATGGAAAAAGGGTATTATTGATAATACTAAATTTAGTAATTCGTTGAGACTAGAGTTATTAGTAGAGTATGGAGGGGTATGGATAGATAGTACAATACTTTGCACAACAGATGAGATGCCAAAATATATAGAAGAGAGTCCGTTATTTATGTATAGATTTAGGCATATTGAAAGTGATATAGAGACAACAGAAAATTCATTAATAGGTAGTTGCCAAGGGCATATTATTTTAAGAACTCAGAGAGATATATTAATAAAATATTGGCATAAAAAAGATGATTTAATACACTATTCTATGTTAAATATGTTTTTTAAATTTATAATAGATAGTGGATATCAAAGTTTCTGGGAGCAAGTACCATACCTTTCTAATGAGCAAATGCTAATGAGTTATCAATTTCTTCCACAAGAGTATAATGAGAAACAATGGAATTTTTTAATGGAAAGCTCACCATTTTATAAATTAACATATAAATTAGGGGAAGACACATTAAATTCCACAAATACTTATTATGCTCACATAATAAAAACATATAGTTAGTATTGTATAAGGAGGATTAGATGGAAGATAAGTTACAGCAACAATTAATAGAATGTTTAAATAAAGAAATAGGGGGGGGGGGTCGATTATTAGATAAAGCTAAAGTACAACATAAGTTACAAGAATGTAATTTAACTGACCAAACTTTAGAAATAAGAGGATATCAATTTATAGAAGGAACTCCAGTTACAGAATATGTACATTATATGGTGTTAAGTAATAAAACAACAACTAAAATATATAAAGTAAATATTGTAAATAGAACAGATGTAACAGCACAATTAGAGATAGATAGTAATATAGATAAGTGTGGGTATGAGATTAATTTAAATATTAAGGAGTTAAAAGATACATTTGAAGAAGGATTTTATGAAATAGGGATATTAACATGCATAAAGGATAAAGGGGAGTTTGCATATACAGATACGGAAGTAAAGCTATATATTACCCCTACAAAAATAACGAAGATAAATAGTCATAAATATTATTCTTATTTTATGTATGACAGGATAAATATTGATAGAGAAAAAGCAGATGCATACATGCAATTAGTGGAAGAGTTTGGGAAATATATAGAAATACCAGATAAGTTACCAGTATATACAGAAGGACCACCAAAAATCATATGGGTATGTTGGTTACAAGGTATAGAAAATGCTCCACCAGTAGTAAAGGCATGTTATAATAACCTAATGAAGAGATATCCAGATTATAAAAAAGTATTAATAACAGCAGATAACTATACAGACTATGTGGAGATGGATAGTATAATAGTTGAGAAATGGAAAAAGGGTATAATATCTAATACAATGTTTAGTGATGTATTAAGATTAGAGCTATTAGTAAAGTATGGAGGGATATGGATAGATAGTACAATACTTTGTACAACAGAGAAGATGCCATCTTATATAGAAGATAGTCCTTTGTTTATGTATAGATATAGACTAGCAGATGCAAGGCCAACTGAAAATTCTTTAATAGGGAGTTGTAAAGATCATGTTATTTTAAGAGTGCAAAGAGACTTATTAATAAAATATTGGCATACAAGAGATGATTTAATAAATTATTCAATGTTAAATATGTTTTTTAAAATGTTAAGTGATAATATTTATAGCTATTTATGGGAGCAAGTGCCGTACTTATCAAATGGTCAAATGTTAATGAGTTATCAATTTCTTTCACAAGAGTATAATGAGAAGCAATGGAAATTGTTAATGGAGAGTTCGCCATTTTATAAATTGACATATAAGTTATCAGATGAAGTACTAAATTCTACAAATACTTATTATGCTCACATAATAAAAACGTATAGCTAAAATTGGAGTAATTTATTGAATTAGATAGCAAAAGTATTATCATTGTTTGAGATTTATAAAGTGAAATAGACTTTTCCATTTGAAAAATAGAATATATGAAGTTAAAACTACTTTAAAAAATTTAAGGTAGTTTTTTTGTATAAATTTGAATTTCAACTCTCAGTTTGTTAATGAGTAGTAGATTAAAAATAAATATTAGATAAATGTTTGCGAAATAGAAAAACTTGTTGAAAAATGGTATAAATTCTTATATAATAAAGATAAATATTATGTGAAGATTATACTTATAGGAAGGAGGTTTGTATGGAATTTGCAATTTTAATATGGGCAATAGGGGCTAGTGCATTTGGATTGTGGGCTACAGCTCGGACAGGTGCTATAAGGCAACGACATCATAATGCACTCGATAAGTTAGAGGCTCAGTATCAGGCACAATTACATAATTATGAGCAAGAGGAACTTTCGAGAGGGCAGTGGCAAGATGAGCAAATAAAATCAGCAAAAGCAGAGGTAAAGAGATATTTAGATGAAAAGATGTTTGCTGAAAATAAAATTAGGGATATTGAAAATCAACATATGAAAGCGCTTCAGGAACATGAGATTTTAAGGCAGGAGTTACAATATAAATTAGATAAGCAGGTTAATAGGCTACAAAAATCAAAGGCTAATGAGGCTGAACTTAGTATGTATTTGGAGGAAATAAGAGCAGGCGTTTTTGCAGATAAAAAAGAGAGTAATAATCAAGATGTAGAGGATCTAAAAGATTATTATGAGAATAAATTAGAAGAATTAAGAAATCAGATGGACAAGTTACGGGAGAGCGAGCATAGTAATCAAGAGATGGTCGAGTTAAAGTCTCAATATTTGCAAGAGTTAAAGGTATCTAAACAAGAGATTGAAGAGTTAAACCGTGATATTAAAAGTTTTAAATCTCAAGTTGAAACTTTGTCTTTACAAAATGCAACCCTTAAAGCTCAAGTTACAAAGTTAGATATTGAGGTTGAGGAATATAGGGCTAAGTTAGACGAGGGAATATTAGATGAAAGTGAGCAATTAACATTAACTTTTGAGGAGTCTAATAGCAACGTTATATTGTTAGCTGAAAGGCAACTTCTGGAGGAAGTACCAAAAAATAAATTTGAATTAAAAAGAACAGAGGAGGTTTTATTTGGTAGTGATATAGGAAGTATTGAGCAGGCTTTTTTGGAAATTTGTAATGTAGAGGATATTGTAACATATTTGAAAGGAAGAAACTCCGAAGAACTGGCTTCATTTTTGAATATAATTACTGACTATGAAAAGTATTTGCAAAGTTTGGCTACAGAAAAATTTGAAGAAAAAAACTTATCATTTATAGTTACAGATAAGTTTGCAAAAGTTGTAAATAGCTATTTATTAAACAATTTAAATTTGTTGCAGGAAGATGAGGAATTGATATTTTTGCTAAATAATTATTTGAGTAACTGTAAAATCATGACAGAGCCTATGGAAGGGAATAAGTTATCTTACCATATGTTATATTTTGATGAGGTTGGGAAAAAGGTTATTTATAAAATTCAACGAAAATATTTCTATTTAACTAAGTTATAGGAGAGGGATAGTTTATGAAGTATAATGGTTACACAATTGAGGAACTTACTGATATTAAAAATATGGCTTTAACATTTATTGAGGCGATTGATATGCAACTAGAAGAGTTAAAGACTGAGCATGCAAACGAAATAGTTTTATTAAAGCTTGAAAATACTAATCAACTGTTAGCTTTGGAAGATGAAAATGCAAGATTAAAAGGTGAATATAGTGATTTGGTAGAAAATTTTGCTGATTTAAAGACTAATATTATACATCAGTTGAAGACACACAACGTATAGGAGGATATTATGAAGTTTTTGGATAATATGGGTTGTACCAAGGATTTACAAGAAGGATTGGAGATTTTGGAGCAGTTAGTGGAAACTATGTTTGATGCTTTAGTTGATGCTGATAAACTGCTGGAGCAAAAGCGATTAGAAATTGAGGTTTTGGAGAAGGATTTGGCTCATGAAAAGGGTCAGGTTGAGCAATTAGAGTTGGAGTTATCTAATATGAAAGAGCAGTTAAATTCTAAGGAGCAAATTACACTAGAACAAATTTTAGATGAGATACATCATTTGTCGCAAAAAGTTTAGGCTTGAGGGAGTATAAAATTTTTATGCTCCTAATTTTAAAGGAGAATTTATGGATAAGTTACAGGAGCTATTAAATAGCCAGTCTGATGAAGATTATGTTAAAATTGAATTTTTGAAACAAGTGTTACAATTGCTAGATACCTCTTGTGAAAATAATGTGAGTGAGCGATATGAAGAGGTTCTTCAAAAACAAAAAGATGAAATACAAAAGTTGATGGTTGAAAACGACCAGTTAAAAAAGGAAATAGGGGATTTATCTACCCAAATAGAAGCTAAAGAAGCACAATCCGTAGAATTTGATTTGTTGGCCACTCAAGATGATACATTAAATACTTTGCAAAAGGAAGTTTCGGATTTGGAGCAAGATGTTAATTCTTTTAAGGAAAGAGCAAGAGAGAAGTCGGTAGAGCTTAGTTATTATACAGAAAGGTATAGTAAGATTGAGGACCTTAGCTTAAAATTTAAACAATTATCGCCAACTTCTACTGAGTCGATTAAAAATATTTTTAAGGAGCTAACTTCACCTATCCAGCTTTTGATAACAATTGGGGACTATGAAAAGCTTAAAATTTTGTGGGAGTATGTTGTTTATTTATATATAAATAGTGATAGTCACGCTGAAGAAATTAATGAGTTGTTTGACTTATGTTTTGAGTTATATCAGGAGGTCTATCCACATTTTGAAAGGGTTGATGTGGAAGTAGGAGCAACTTTTAGTACTGATGAGCATATAAGAGTAGGTCAGGCAAGTAGGCAAGTTGTGGAGGTTAAATTTAGAGGAATAAAAAATTCCAGAAATGGAAAGTATGTACAAAAGTCAGTAGTTTTAACTTAGGTTAAATTTATTTGATAAAGATAAAAGCTTTGGAGTAATATAAAATGAGGCAGTTATGAGACGTGTAAATATTTTGGGAAAATTGAAGTATAGGATATAGCAAAACAATAAATTTGCTCCTCTAAGATTAAAATAGAGGGGCTTTTTTATATGTGATGAAAATTAGATTGTCCTCATATAATGTACAAACTAGCAAAAATTATAGGAGGGAAATAGTTTAATGAAACATGAAGGATTAGTAATTAATACTATAGTTTCAACTTTTGGCTCAGTTAGCACAAGGTTTGTTGGAATGTTTTTGATGATATATATATCTAACAAAATTGGTGCTGAAGGTATTGGGATATATCAACTTGCAATGACGGTATATATGATGGCGTATATGATTGCATCAGCAGGGATAATTACATCAATCTCAAAACTTGTAGCTGAGGAAATTAGTAGAGGCTGGGTAAAAAGAGCAAAACGAGTAATGCACATATTTTTTGTAATGGGAATTTTGATGAGCCTAGCAATGTACTTAGGTGTATTTTTAAGTGCAGAATTAATCAGCGAAATTCTAATTAAAGATATGAGGATAGTTAAGGGACTTAAAATTTTATCGCTAAGTATACCGTTTATGACTATCTCAGCATGTTACAAAGGATATTTTTATGCAACAAAAGACATTGCAAAGCCAGCTAGTTCAGAAGTTTTTGAGCAAATCATAAAGCTTGCACTAACTGTATTATTTTTAAATTACTTTGGGACAGACGATTTGGAAATTGCTTGTGTGGCAATGAGTTTGGCAATTACAGTTGGAGAAATGCTATCATTTTTATATTTAGCAATTTTATATATGACAAGCCCACTCCAAACAAGAAGTCGAGTTACAGAACAGCCAGAGGGCAGACTACTTAGAAAAATAGCAGCAGTTTTACTTCCAATTACTGCGTCTTCATATTTAACAGCAGTCTTTGTATTGCTAGAAAATACTCTAATTCCTACAGGTCTTAGAAAATTTGGATTATCAGATATTGATAGTGTTAGTATTTATGGAATGATGAAAGGTATGGTTCTTCCATTGATGTTTTTTCCAACTGCTTTATTATCAGCGTGTTCAACGATATTAACACCAGAAATAGCAAGGGCCCAGTCTTTGCGTTATAAAGGACGAGTTGAAAGTTTGGCATCAAGAATGATACATATAACATTGCTCCTTGCATTTTTTATAACAACTATCTTTTATTTATATGGAAAAGAGCTTGGGATAGTTTTATATTCTGATGTAAAAGTTGGATTATTTTTGCAAATAGTAGTGGTGATGTCGCCGTTTATTTATTTAGAAATAGTAATAGATGGAATTTTAAAAGGAATGGGTCAACAGAAAAAATGTTTACAATATAGAATTATTGATGCTGTGTTGAGAATTATATTAATGTATGTATTAATTCCAAAGTACGGTATATATGGATTTATTGCAACACTAATTTTTACAAACGTTGTATCTGGGTTTTTACACATTAATCGTTTGCTAAAAATAACTCACATGAAAATTGAATTTACAAAATGGATTTTACACCCTATAATTATAGCTGTGGCGGCTGGTCTAATTACAAGAACATTTATTATGGACGGAGTTTTAAGACAATTCGACATGGGAGTAAAATTATGGAGTAGTATAGCAATTGCTACAGTTTTTTACCTATTAACTCTTATTTTTGCACAGAATATTACAAAAGAGGAGTTAAGCTTACAAAAACAGTGAAGAAATCCTATAATTATGCCGATAAATAATTAAGGTACTACAACGACAAATAAAGATGAGAGGAGTATTATAATGAATACAAAGACATCAAAGCCTGTTTCTCGTACGTGTATAGGCGGTGTGGTAATCATTCTTATGGGCCTTGGGTTTTATATCAATTGGAGAGATATTTCGTTTTTATTAATTGCGATAATTGGGTTATCTCCATTTGCCTTACAAGTAATGTTAAAGCCGTTAAATACCTTATATCATGAATTTAAGCCCAGTCTACGTAAACAAAATACATACAGACAATTTGCAAGTTTTTACCTACAAGATAGAGGGTTACAGTACAATTTTACTGGGTTTCAAAAAGCTTTAGCAGAAGGCTGGGACGATGTTATTGCAGCCTATATTTTACAAGGGATTTTGCGTGAGAGTTCTCCACAAGCTTATGCATATTTGTTAAAAACAATGATGAACCAAGATAATATGGCGGCATTTCAAGTGTTATTAAATGTTGGGATAGCAATGCCAGATGAGGATAAGACTGGGTTATTAATGGAGGCACTTTATAAGCCAGAGAAAGATTATTTAAGTTTAATTATGGCCTTAGATGTTGACCTAAACATTATAAATGAAGAAGGGGACACACCTCTTATTATTGCATCAAAAAATAATAGACCTGATTATGTAGAAATTTTATTAGAAAATGGAGCAAGATGGGATATTGCAAATGCAAATGGAGATACTGCATTATTTATTGCGCTTGCAACAGGAGCTTTGGAAGTTAGTAAACTCTTAATTGCCAAAGAAGAAGAACTTCGTGCAAAAGGTCATAGAATATTTTATGAGAATTTGCCACATAATTTTATGATTAAAGCTAAAGAATATGACCTTAATCAAACAACTTTAATTAACCGTCTTATCGGTTCAAAAGATGATAAAGTTTTATCAACTCTTACAAACTATCTAAATGATAAATCCCAATATAATTTGGAAATTGAAACTGATTTTGAAGTTTATATAAGAAAATCAAGTATTGAAGGTGAAGCATTAAAGAGAACGATTTTCTCAAAAAATAGAGATTTCATTCATGAGGAAGACAAATGCCGTGGAACACTAGAGAGCTTTATTAGAAGTAATTACAA
This sequence comes from Epulopiscium sp. Nele67-Bin004, assembly GCA_002007315.1. The sequence goes on along the minus strand of LNZQ01000053.1, from coordinate 5,377 downwards.
ATTTTATTTGCCTTATAATTTTGTAATTGAAAATATTTTTAATGAGCCAAAATGTGTGGACTCAGAAAGAGTTCAGTGTCAAACTTGTACAGGGACTACACGTGTTTTATGTATTCATTGTCATGGTGATGGGGTTGAGGAGTGTCCAAGTTGTCATGGTGAAGGGCAAAAAACTTGTAAGGTTTGTAATGGGAAAACAAAAATTCCTTGTACACAATTAAAACCACATAAACATTGTCACACTTGTAAAGATGAGAAATTTAAATGTTCACACTGTGATGAGAATGCCAGCGTGGAGTGTCCAAGTTGTCAAGGGTATGGAACTAGACGTTGTATTTGCCCAGAGAGTAAAAAAGTTAAGTGTCCATCATGTAATAACGGTGTAGTTGATATGGGTGGTGGAAAAACTACTAAATGTTTACATTGTGATGCGGGTATGATTTGTACACTTTGTAATAACACTAAGTGGGTATTAGAACACCATATGGACAAAGGTTATATGTGTAAGACTTGTAATGGTAAAAAGAGAATAGAATGTAAAAAATGTAATGGTAAAAAAGTTATGAAATGTAAAGAGGCATTTGAGCAAATTTGCCTTTGTGCTAATGGAAAAGTAGTTTGTACAGATTGTGCAGGAGATAAAGTTATAACTTGTACAGTGTGTAATGGTAGAAAGATGGATAAGTGCTATGATTGTTATGAGGGTTATAATTATAACAATACATATATAGATTATAAAGCCCACAATGTTGTGGATAAAGAGGTTATTGCAGGAAAGCATGAGAACTCCCTATTAAAAGAATTAACAAGTACTATGGGTGAGCGAGTTGTGCATAAAGATGTATATATTGATACTGTTTATACTGCGATGTACCCGAGTTTTAGAGGGAAGGGACTTCATATTGACCCAAGAATGGTAGATGAGCATTTCCAAGAAGCGATTGAGTTTGAGAACCCAAGAAGTGTTATGGATATTGTTGAAGTTATTCCACTTTATTACACAGAAGTTAGATTAGTTAGAAATGAAGAGATAGAATTAAGATGTATATTAATTAATGATACCTTCTATAAGTGTATATAAAATATAAGAGACAGCCTAAATTTTAGGCTGTTTTTTTTGTATTAAAAAAGTTTGGAGAAATATTATTAATTAATAGGAGTTGCCGATACATATGGTGATACTTTTAAGTTAGAGTGGTAAAAAGTTTGTTAAATAGTAAAATTATACCAAAGTACTAAAATATAGTTTGTGAGGAGTTAGTGAATTTTAATAATATGTGAATAAATGTTAAATAAAATATGCAATACTAATAGGAGTGAGTATATTTAAATGCCACTCTTGCATTCGAAAATTAATAATGTCAAGGTGGAGTTGTTATAAATACAAATAAGCAACTTATTTATAATTTTATAAAAGGCATATAATACAAAAAATTAATAGTTATCAATAAATCTTTAACTAATATATTGCTTTTAATTTAAAAAGATACGGTAAAATATGTTATATCTAAATATTGGCTAACAATGGGAGGGAATTTTTATGTATAATAATGAAAATCAACATAATAATGACTATTTGAATATACAATCACAACAAGATAAAGATGATAAATTTTTTTATGAGGTGGTTAAAAACCAACCACGGAAAAGCAGTGTGAATGGAGAGGGTAATATGACCAAGTTTGTTGTTGGTATGTTCATAGTTAGTTTAGTTGGAGGGGCTGCAGCAGGCTCGTCTTTTGCGTTTACAAGAGAATATCTAAATCGGGAGCAATTAAGCGCATTATATGCAGATGATGTGGCAGGCAAAACCGAATTAATTTCACATTATGTATCAGTAAGTGATATCGCAGAAGATGTTGGGCCGTCTATAGTTTCTATTGTGAATACACAAAGAATTAATACAAGAATGGGCGCATATTCTCAAGATGGAATTGGCTCTGGAGTTATTTTTCAAGAAGATAACAATAATATTTATATGATTACTAATGCACATGTTGTTGAGGGGGCATCAAGTCTAACGGTAACATTTTTAGGGAATTATAAAGTTCCAGCAACTTTAGTTGGAATGGATACCATTACTGATATTGCAGTAGTGGCAGTTGATAAAACAGAAGTTCCAAACGAAATTAGAGGAGAGATTAAGATGGCCCCTCTTGGAGATAGTGATGAATTAGCAGTGGGTGAGCTTGCAATAGCAATAGGAACTCCTCTTGATGAGGCATACAATAATACAGTTACAGTTGGAGTAATTAGCGCTGTAAATCGGATTATTGCTGTTTCTGACGATGTTACTATGGAACTTATCCAGACAGATGCAGCAATAAACCCAGGAAATAGTGGTGGAGCATTAATTGGCCCAACAGGAGAGGTTGTTGGCATTAATACTATAAAATTAGTGGATAGCACAGTTGAGGGAATGGGGTTTGCAATTCCTATAAACAATGTAAAGCCTATTGTTGAGGAGCTTATGATGCATGGTAGAGTTGTGCGCCCATCTCTTGGAATTACAGGAGCAACTATGACTCAAGAAATTGGTTCTAAATATGATATGCCAGTAGGCGTTTATATTGCAAGCGTATTACCAGGGAGTAGTGCAGCAATTGCGGGAATTCTTCCACATGATATAATTTTAGAATTTGATGGAGAAAAAATAATTTCTATTGAAGATTTAAAGTCTTTATTAGAAAAGAAGAGTGTTGATGATATTGTAACTGTAAAATTTATGCGTAACAATGAAATGTTTGAAGTAGATGTAGTATTAACAGAAATAAGATAGAAAGTATGGCTAATAAGGGCCATATTTTTTTTGCAAAAAATTAGGAGTTTCTTCCTATTTATATATTAGAATTTCTAAGACAACTTCCAAATAGGCAATCAGTAAAAATTATAAGCTATCTTATTTTGGGTAAACTAAAAATTGTGTGTTAAGCCGATAAATAAAATGGAAATTAATTTCCAAAAAGTATATTTGCACTAATAAGTAAAGTTTGGTTTGCAAATCCCAATTTCAAAAATCGTGATGAACTGCTTTTTTTGTCCTTTAGTTATCCTAAATTTGACTTTGGGATAAGCTGTATATATTTTTTGGAAAATATGTTATACTATGTGTTAAAAAAAGAAGGAGTAAAACCAGTGAAAAAAATATTATTACTTATTATTTGCATATTTTTAGGGGGGATTGGAGCAATTGTATATATAAATGAACTCCCGAGTACTGACGGCATAGACCCCCTCACCTATTTTACCGAATTTAGCCAAGACCAAATGAACGTTACTTTTGAAGATATTCGGCTAAGCTACGATAATACTGTAATTGTAAAAGATGATATAATTTATGTTTCTAGCGAATTTGCTAAAAAATATATTGATGATAGAATTTTTTATGATGCAGAAGAAAACATACTTACGATTACAAATTTAGAACAAATAATTAGAATGTACTTAGATGATTTAACATATACGATAAATGGCGAGCCTCATCAACTTAGCCACGCAATTTTTGAACAAGATGAAAAGGCATATATCCCAATTAGCTATATTGAGGCAAATTATCCGTTTTCATTTAGCATGGGAAATGATGGGAGGTTAGTGCTGGCTTCTGATTTGACAAACCCTGTTCAATTAGCCACAGTAACAGCAAAAAAACAAGCATACTTACGAACTCACCCAGAGAAAAAAGCTTTGGTAGTTGATGTTGTATATCCAAATGAAGTGTTAGAAGTTTATGGCACACTAGAAGATTATACTCGTGTTAGAAATTCAAACGGAATGATTGGGCTAATTGCTACCAAAGATATTGAGCTAATTGGCACAAGAAAAACACAAACTCACCAACAATATTATGCCCTACCTAGCAAAAACCCACTTAATGAAAGTGTAAAGTTAGTTTGGGATCAAATTGGTGGGAAAACTGCTGGAGATTGGACTAGCTACACATATACAACTATTGATGGCGCAAATGTAATTTCGCCAACATGGTTTGACTTTGCAGATGAAAATGGAAAGTTGGCTGATAGAGGACATGCACAATATGTAGTAAATGCGCACAATCACGGATTACAAGTGTGGCCAATATTTGCTCACACATTTACTCAACCACAATATACTCGTCAAATTTTAACTTCAACTGCCAAACGCCAATATGTAATTGACCAGTTAATTGACTATTCACTACTTTATAATTTAGATGGAATTAATGTTGATATCGAAAATATCCAAGAAGATTTCTCGGAAGAATGGGTTCAATTTATGCGTGAATTATACCCACAACTAAAAGAAATTGGGGTTACAGTTTCGGTTGATATATACGTACCTTCTCCTTGGTCTATGCATTATCACCGTGATAAAGTTGCTGAAGTTGTGGATTATTTTATGGTTATGGCATATGACCAACATTGGTCTGGGTCAGAGCAAGCAGGGCCAGTTGCTTCTATTCCTTGGGTTAGAGAAAGTGTTGAAGCTACTTTGGAGCAAGTTCCAGTTGAGAAATTAGTACTTGGAATTCCATTTTTTAATCGTATTTGGGCAGAGACAGAAGACGAAAAATTAGAAACTCGTGCCACTAGTATGTATGAAATTAATACGATTTTGAGAACGAATAATATTACAAAGACGTATGACCCATTTACAGAGCTTAACTATGTTGAGTATTGGCTAAACAATAAGTTGTACAAAATTTGGATAGAAGATGCCGAAGCTATAGCAAAACGTGTGGAAATTATTGACACGTATAATCTTGCAGGCTATGCTGGGTGGAGGGTTGGACTTGAAACCCCTGATGTATGGGAGCATTTATCTAAAATAAAATAGCAATAAGAGAATAACAAAACCACTTTTTTAATACAATAAGAGCAAACACATTTTATGAAGAGGTGGTTTTGTGAAGTTCAATTTTAGTAAGCTTATAATTATGACTTTGGTTTTGATAGGTGTAGTTTTTTCTGGAGTACACTTTTATTCAGAAGCAGTTGTAACTATGGGTAGTAATGTAAGTAGTCAAAAAATCGTTGCAATAGACGTGGGTCATGGGGGATATGACCCGGGAAAAGTAGGGGTTAGTGGTTCGTATGAAAAGGACATTAACCTAGACATTGCACTAAAATTGAGGGGATATTTAGAACAATCGGGTTATGAAGTAATTCTAACTCGAGAAGTTGATGAAGATTTAGATGGTCTTGCAGGAAAATTTCATAAAGATGAAGATATGCACGCCAGAATTGACATCATAAATGGAGCAAAGGCTGATGTTATGGTAAGTGTTCACCAGAATGCATTTACTGACCCAAAAGTTAAGGGGGCCCAAGTTTTTTATTATAATGATAAAAGCAATGGGAAAATGTTAGCAACTTGTATCCAATCGGCAATCAAATCTGAG
>LNZQ01000052.1 GCA_002007315.1 Epulopiscium sp. Nele67-Bin004 | reverse complement strand
ACAGTTATATTTATAAACCAATTACGTGAAAAAGTTGGGATAATGTTTGGTAGCCCAGAAACTACACCAGGTGGACGTGCACTTAAATTTTATTCTTCAGTGCGTTTAGACATTAGAAAAATTGAGTCATTAAAACAAAATAATGACTTTGTTGGAAACAGAACTAGAGTAAAAGTAGTTAAAAATAAAGTTGCACCACCATTCCAACAAGCAGAATTTGATATTATGTATGGTGAAGGTATATCAAGAGAAGGCGATGTGATTGACCTTGGTGCAAGCATAAACATAGTGAATAAAAGTGGTGCTTGGTATTCATATGGAGATACTAGACTTGGACAAGGGCGTGAAAATGCAAAAATCTATCTAAAAGATAGCCCAGAACTGTTAGATGAGATTGAAGAAGCTATCAAAAAACACTTCAATATTGATATAGACAATCATCTTTTAGAAGCAGATGATAAGAAAGAACTAGTTGAAGAAGCACAATAATCATTAAATAATGAGGAAACCTCTTTAGTATAAGGGTTGACAGCCTTTTTAAAACGTTATACAATTATGATGTTATTTGTATACAAAAATACTAGGGAGGTGGAAATCATTACGACGACAATAATATGTGCGATAGCTAGTTTAATAATCGGATCTTTAATTGGATTTTTATATAGAAAAAATATAATAGAAAAACAATTAGGAATTGCAGAATCAATAATACAATCAGCAGAACAAAAAGCTACAACTATTATAGAAGATGCAACAAAACTAGGCGACTCTAAAAAAAGGGAATTGTTGCTTGAAGCAAAAGAAGAAAATATTAAACTAAAAAATGAAACAGAACAAGAAGCAAAAGAACGTAGAACAGAACTACAACAACTAGAAAAAAGATTGTTAAATAAAGAAGAATCAATAGACAAACGTAGCTTAGCAATCGAACAAAAAGAAGAACAAATACAAAAGAAATTAGATAAGGTCGAAAAAACTAAAATTAACATTGAAGACCTTGAAGCCAAAAAATTTGAAGAACTTGAAAAAGTTGCACGAATTACGGCTCAAGAAGCAAAAGAAGTACTACTACAAACACTAGAAAATGAAATCAAACATGAGTCGGCTATACTAATCAAGGATGTTGAGTATCAAACAAAACTAGAAGCCGACAAAAAAGCACGTGAAATTTTAACAACGGCGATACAAAAGTGTGCAGCTGACCACGTGGTTGACTCAACAGTATCAGTAGTAACATTACCTAATGATGAGATGAAAGGACGTATAATAGGACGTGAAGGACGAAATATACGAACATTAGAAACTTTGACAGGTATTGATTTAATTATTGATGATACACCAGAGGCGGTTATATTATCAGGATTTGATTTAATAAGGAGAGAAATCGCTCGTATAGCATTAGAAAAACTAATTATAGACGGTAGAATTCACCCGGCAAGAATTGAAGAAATGGTTGATAAGGCACGAAAAGAAATAGAAGTTATAATTCGTGAAGAAGGTGAAGCTGCAACATTTGAAACAGGTGTACATGGTATTCACCCAGAAATTATAAGATTACTTGGAAAAATGAAGTTTAGAACTAGCTACGGACAAAATGTATTAAGACATTCTATAGAAGTAGCAAACTTATGTGGTGTAATGGCAGCGGAACTTGGTCTTGATATTAGACTTGCAAAAAGAGCGGGACTGCTACATGACATTGGAAAATCGCTAGATAATGATGTTGAAGGCTCGCATGTTACGGTGGGAGCTGATTTGTGCAGAAAATACGGCGAAAATGCAGTAGTAATTAATTCAATAGAATCACATCACGGTGATGTTGAAGCAGAGTCGGCAATAGCAATATTAGTGCAAGCAGCTGACACTATTTCGGCAGCACGTCCAGGGGCGAGACGTGAAACTTTAGAAACTTATATCAAACGTTTACAACAACTTGAAGAAATTACAACTTCATTTGAAGGGGTAGAAAAATCATATGCAATTCAAGCAGGGCGTGAAGTGAGAATTATGGTTGTACCTGATAAAATTAATGATGATGGCTTACCAATATTGGCTAGAGACATCACAAAACAAATCGAAAAAGATTTGGATTATCCAGGACAAATCAAAGTTAACATTATACGTGAAACACGAGCAATTGAATTTGCAAAGTAAAAAAAGGAACTTGTCATTTGGCAAGTTCCTTTTTTTGCTTGAATAATTATGGGTTTTTTATTATAATTATTTTATTATTAAGAAAATGGTGGTGATTATATGATTTCAGAATTAGCAAAAAACATTAAGCTTTCTACAACGTTGTCTATAACTACTAAGGCGGCTGAACTTAAAGCGTCTGGAATTGATGTTATTGGTTTTGGAGCAGGTGAGCCTGACTTTGATACTCCAGACTATATAAAGGAAGCGGCAAAAAAAGCAATAGATGATGGTTTCACTAGATATACCCCAGCAGCAGGTATACGTAGTTTAAGAGAAGCGATATCACAAAAACTGGAAGAAGAAAATGGATTGATTTACACGCCAGAACAAATAGTAGTAAACAATGGTGTAAAACATACATTGCTTAATGCATTTATGTCGATTTTAGATCCAGGCGATGAGATGATAATACCAGCTCCATATTGGCTTAGCTTTGCGGAGATGGTGAAGATGGTCGGAGCTACACCAAAAATTGTAACTATGAAACGTGAAAATAACTTCAAATTGCAAATATCAGAATTTGAACAAGCCATTACGCCAAAAACAAAAGCGATATTAATAAATAACCCATCAAATCCAACAGGTGTTATTTACACTAAAGAAGAACTTCAGGCAATTGCAGATGTTGCATTAAAAAACAACTTATGGATTGTAGCAGATGAAATCTATGAATATTTAGTGTATGATGGCAAAAAGCATGTTTCGATAGCAAGTTTATCAGAAGAAGTTTATAACCATACGATAACATTAAATGGATTTTCAAAAAGCTTTGCAATGACAGGTTGGAGGGTTGGGTATATGGCTGCACCAACAGAAGTTGCAAACGCAGCAAAAAATATTCAGTCACATGCGGTATCTCACCCTAACTCGATTGCACAAAAAGCGGCAGAAGCTGCACTTAGTGGTGACAAATCTTGTTTAAAAATTATGATAAAAGAGTTTGACAGACGCCGATTATACATGTATAATGAACTAAGTAAAATTAAAGGATTTGATGTTGTTAAGCCTGACGGTGCATTTTATTGTTTTGTAGGTGTATCTGAAATTTATGGAAAGTCTTATAACAATGAAGTTATTGAGGACGCTAACACTTTAGCTAAGCTTTTATTAGAAGAAGCGAAAGTTGCCGTAGTACCATGTGCAGATTTTGGAACAGCAGACTATATAAGACTTTCGTATGCTGTTGACATGCCTAGTATAGAAACAGGCGTAGAGCGTATTAGAGAGTTTATTAATAGTTTAACATAATGCAAAAATACCAGTAGAACAATATTCTACTGGTATTTTTGTACGTAAACGAATAATCCTTTAATTCCAACAACTAAAACTTGTGAGCCTTGAGCGAAGGTATCTTCAGTTATAGATTTTGCAAACCAAATATCACCGTTTAGTTTAACTGTTCCAAATTGTTCCGAATCATTACCGATATATTCGATAACTTCGGCGGGTTTACCTATTAGGTTATGTAAAGATACAGGTTTAATTTTTCTAAATAGTTTTATTTGCTTAACTGATATACAGTACCATATAAGAAAGCTACAAGAAATAATCATAACGACTAGTTGTAAAAAGTAATTGTCTGTTATTATACAACTTACAGAGGTACATAATGAACTAATTGTAAGTAGAAAAAATATTTTATCTTTGTATAGAAAAAATATAGCATAAAATATTATGGCAATGCCTGTCCAAAATAAAAACATAGGTTGTCCTCCTTTCCATAAATAAAGTATACCATTAGTGTAAAAAAAATGCACGTACAAATTTGATGGTTCTAATAATGTATGGCGGTATCATAATTTATTATTAAACAATAAATTATCAGGAGGATTAAATATGCAAAAAGATTATTATTTGGATTTACCAACGTTTATTCACCAAAGAAAGTTGTACATGCTTATATTATTAATTGCAAGCTTGGCGGGTACAGCCTACGCAGTCACAATTAGAGATAATTCAACGCTACTATTTACGATTAACCAATATTTAACAACACCAAATATCGACCTACAATTGTTAGAAGTGTTTAAAAATTCCATTCTTACATATACTATTAGTGGGTTTTTAATATTTGTAGGTGGACTTAACAGAAATTTACTACCGATTTCTATTATTAGTTTCTTTTACACAACGTTTAGCTATAGCTTTACATTTACGTGTTTTATGTTGCTTTATGGCGTAAAAGGCATAATAATCGGATTGTTAATGATAGGAATTCAAGGCACGATGATAGTAGTAACTTATCTTGAACTGGGTTACCAAGGGTTAAAGCATTGTATATACTATCAAACAAAAGGGATTAAACATTATAGCGAGATTTGTTCAAAAGCAGTGATAATGATTTGCCTAATAAGTTTGTTGGATACAATTGTACAACCCCTAATTAGAATTTTGGTATCTAATATTTTATAAATTATATACCATTAATTCGACAAAAACCCGAAAATATTACACAAATAATGAAAAAATGTATAAATTGTGTGATACCTATTGCAAAATTCTTGCAAATATAGGATAATGTTTAACAGGACGATTAAAAGTTATTTAATTTTTAATTACACAGCACAGATAGGGGTGATTTTTAATATGTTTTACGACATAGACATAACGACCAAAGCCCTTGATGCATCAACTTTACGCTATACACAGCTGACAAACAACGTCGCCAACGTTGACACTGCAAATTACAAAAGAGCTGATGTAGCATTTGAAGTTTTGCTGCAACAAGAAATAGACCAAAACGGAATAAAAGATATTGATATCAACAAAATTGAACCATACGTCTACAAAATATATGAAAATACTACAATGAGACTTGATGGAAATAATGTTGATATTGACCAAGAAATGGCAGAACTAAGTATCGAAAAACTTAGATATGATACTTTAATTGAACGTGTACAATCTCAAATACAGAGATATCAGTACATATTCCAAAATATTAGATAGGGGGTAACAAAATGTCTTTTTTTAACGCAATGAATATCGCAACTACGGGAATGACAGCACAGAGATTTAGACTTGATATTATTACAGAAAATATCGTAAATGTTAACACAACTAGAACCGCTGATGGTGGTGGGGCTTATCAAAGAAAAACAGTTTTGATGGAAGCTATTGATGGTAGTGGGACATTTCAAGAAAGTTTAGAAAAACAATTAGGTTTAAACAAAAATGTTTCAGATGTCAAAGGGGTTCAAGTTACTCAAATAGTAAAAGACAACTCTAATATGCCAGTAGTTTACGATCCAACGCACCCTGATGCAGATATTGATGGATATGTAACGATGCCAAATGTTGATATTGTAACTGAAATGGTTGATATGATTTCGGCGAGTCGCTCTTATGAAGCTAGTGTTACAGCTTTTAACAACTTAAAAGCTATGAATGCAAAAGCTTTAGAGCTTGGTCAATAGGCTAGAAAAACAAAATTAATATGATTAAGGAGAGTTATATAAATGATAGAACCAATTAATATGATTGACATGATACCTATGCCTAGTATTCAAAATAAGCAATATACTATGGATGATAGCGTATTCAAAATATCATTCGACGCAGCAAAAGATTTACTAGTTGCTACAAACGAGGCTGAGCAAATTACAACACAGCTAACATATGACTTTATGACTGGTAAAAATGACAATATTCATGACTTGATGATAGCACAAGAAAAATCTAGTTTGATGTTAAATTTTACGATGCAAGTTAGAAACAAGCTTATGGAAGCATATGACGAGATAATGCAAATACCTGTATAAAATACAAATGGGATGAGGTGACGAAATGGAAGAAACAGTTACACAGGTATCTAATCAATTGACACAACGATGGAATGACCTTCCAAAGAAACAAAAAATCCAAATTGGGGTTGGAGTAGCATCTTTACTTATCGCAATAGTTGTAATGGTTTTCATGTTTTCAAGACCTCAAACAAGTGTTTTGTACAGAAATTTGGACCTAACTGCAGCGGCAGAAGTTGTAGATGCTTTAGATAGTTATGGAATTGCGTACAATTTATTAGATGGTGGAACAACGATAGAATTACAAAATTCTGATGATTTGAGCCGTACAAAAATTATGTTGGCTAGCGAACAAGTGCCAAATGGTAACTACACTTTTGCCGATTCAATAGATAACTCCATGACGACCACGGAGTCAGAAAAAAGTGCAAAAGAAGCATATTATGAATTAGTAAGACTTGAAGAAACACTTGGTGCTATGAGTGGAATTAATAGTGCCACAGTAAGTTTGAACATACCAGAGGCAAAAAATTCTTTCCTTGCATCTGACTTGGTAAGTACTGCAAGTGTTATGCTTGATGTTAGAAATACTTTGTCTAATGAGCAAATTGTAGCAGTTGCAAGATATATGGCAAATAGCGTTAACAATTTAGATATGTCGAACATAACTATAGTAGATACAAATGGGAATTTGTTATACAACGGAGAAACCGACAACGAATTTGTTGCAACAGGACAACAACAACTTAAATTAGCAGCTGAAGCTGATATAAAAAGTAAAATTTACTCATTATTATCACCAATTTATGATGAGATAACTATTAGCTCAAACTTAATATTAGAATTTGATCAATATCAAGAAACTAGAGAAGAGTATTACTCACCTATTGAGGGGTCTAGTGCGGGACTTATTTATCAACAGCATACTACAGCGGCAGAAAGTTCTAGTTTAAGTGATGATGGAGATACTGTTGGTGTTGATGCAAATATTGATGAAGTTCCAGGATATGTTACAGGTGAAACTACATCGTTTGAAAGTTCTACAGAAACAGCAGACACATATTATCATACTAATAGAGTTGTTTCTAGTGCCTCTAACAGTACAGGCACAATTGACTACGCTGCATCATCTGTTGCAGTATATGTATTTAGAAATGTAATTTATGACGAATCTGTATTAAAAGACACACTTCCAGATGGAATGTCTTGGACAGAATACAAAATTGCAAATGCAAATCCAGTTGCAATTGATGTTGACCAAGCAACTCTTGACGCTGTGCGAACAGGGTCTGGGATAAACAATGTAGTAGTTTATGGATATGAAAAACCTGTGTTTAGAGATGAACCAGTGTATGAAATTAATCTTTCTGATTATATACCATTTATACTATTGTTAGCTCTTGGTATCATTGTTGTTCTAGTTCTATTTAGATTTAGAAAACAAGAAGAAGTTGTTGAGGTTGAAGAAGAACTTGCAACAGAAACAGTTCTTGAAACTATTGCTGAAGAAGTTATGGAACCAACAACTGAAGAAGAGGAAGAAGAACTTGAAGATATTGAACTACGTGAAATGCTTGAAACTAAACGTAGAATTGAGAAATTTGTTGATGAGAAGCCAGAGGCTGTTGCATCACTATTAAGAAATTGGTTAGAAGAAGATTGGGAGGATTAAGTTTATGGATATGGAAGAAATATCAAGCAAACAGAAGGCCGCCATGTTTTTGATATCTCTAGGACCAGAGAAATCATCGGCCATATTTAAGTATCTAAAGCAAGAAGAAATTGAAGAACTTACACTTGAAATTGCCAGCATAAAGTCTGTATCACCCAAAGTTAAAGAAGAAGTTTTAAAAGAATTTTATGAGATTTGTTTGGCTCAAGAATATATCGCCGAAGGTGGTATTGGATATGCTAAACAACTTCTTGAAAAAGCTCTTGGAAGTGATAAAGCAAATGAAGTTCTTAGTAAGCTTACAATGTCACTGCAAATACGTCCATTTGAATTTGCGCGTAAAACAGAGGCTGCACAGCTTATAAACTTTATTCAAAATGAGCATCCACAAACGATTGCTCTTATATTATCGTATTTAAAGCCAAAGCAAGCGTCAGAGATACTTGGGGCTCTACCTATTTCATTGCAGGTGGAAACTTCAAAACGTATTGCCCAGATGGACCGTGCATCGCCAGATGTTGTTAATGATATCGAGAAAGAATTTGAAAAACGATTATCAGCTCTTGCTACAGAGGAATACACAACTGTTGGTGGTTTAGAAGCTATCGTAGAAATTATCAACCTTGTTGACCGTGCAACTGAGAAAAACATCATGGAAAGCTTGGAACTGGAAGAACCAGAATTGGCAGAAGAAATCAAAAAACTTATGTTCGTATTCGAGGATATTATTACTCTTGGGGACAAAGATGTTCAAAGATTGCTTCGTGAGGTTGACAACAAAGAACTTGCAGTTGCTCTTAAAAGTGCAAACGAAGAAGTTCGAGCTCTTATATTTAAAAACGTATCAACTAGACTTGCTGCTATGATTCAAGAAGACCTAGAGTTTATGGGACCAAAACGTATGACAGAGATAGAAGAAGCACAACAAAAAATTGTTGCTGTTATCCGTAAGCTAGAAGAAACAGGCGAAATTGTAATTTCACGTGGATCAGGAGATGAGATGGTTGACTAGTATAGTTAAAGGTGGACGTATCAAAGGCGAATCAATACCGATTCGCCTTGGTACTATAGATGATATTCCAGATGAAGAAGTTCTTGATGATAGCATGGTGTTTGCAAATCAAGAAGAGGTAAATCATAAAAAAGAAGTAAATAAATTCCAAAGGGAGATAGGTGAGCTACTTGCTAAAAAGCAAGCAGTTATTGAGGAAACTAAGTCTGAAGCTTCCTTTATTTTACAAGATGCAAAAATTCAAGCCAATACGTATGCTCAAGAGATGCAAGAAAAGATTGAGAAGGATAAAAAAGAAGCCGATATACATATTGGTGAGATGAAAAAGAAAGCACAAAAAGAAATTGATGTTTTAAAAAAGAAAGCAAAACAACAAATTGAAAAAGAAAAAAAGCAAGTTTTAGTTGACTCAGAACCAGACATTATAGATTTGGTTAGTGATTTGTTAGATTTTATTATTTCTAATGAAATAGAAAATTCAGGGATTTGGTTGAAATATCTAGTGCGAAAAATTTTACGCCAAGAAAGTTCAATCGAAAACGTAAAAATTCAGATTTCTTCAAAAGTTTATTCTATCACAACTGAAGATGAGCTTGAGGAAATAAAAACTATCGCAAAAAATGTAACAGTTTCTGAAAGAAGTGATTTGCCAGACTATGCATGTATAATAGTAACAGATGTGGGGGAAATTCATTACGATGTTTCAAAAACTTTGGATAAAGTTAAAAAGGATTTGAAACTTCTTAATAAAGTTGAGGAAAAAGTATGATTGATTTTGCAAAATATAAACAAGTTACTGAAAAAACTCCTTTTTTGTATAAAGGTAGAGTTACAAAGGTGGTCGGAATGGCGATTGAGTCAATCGGACCAATATCAAATATCGGGGATATTTGTGAAGTAGTTACTAAGGATAGAGGTAAAAACTTACTTGCTGAAGTTGTTGGATTTAGAGATAGAAACATTTTGCTTATGCCACTTGGCGATATCGAGGGGATAGGACCAGGTTGCGAAGTTTTAGCTACAGGGCAAAAAATTAGTGTTAAAGTTGATGAGTCGCTACTTGGAAAAGTTGTTGACTGGCAAGGAAATCCGCTTGATGGTGAAATTATGAACTGTAAGTTTGATGCACCGATTGAAAACACAGCTCCAAATCCGCTTTCAAGAGAACGAATAGAAACACAACTAGTTTTAGGTGTTAAGGCGATAGATGGTATGCTTAGCCTTGGCAAAGGACAACGTATGGGAATATTTGCAGGTAGTGGGGTTGGTAAAAGTACACTTATGGGTATGATAGCCAGAAATGCTCTTTCGGATATAAACGTAATCGCTCTAATAGGAGAGCGTGGTCGTGAGGTTAGAGAGTTTATTGAAAAAGACTTGAAACTTGAAGGACTAAAACGTTCCATAGTAGTTGTGGCAACATCTGACCAGCCCGCCTTAATTAGGCTTAAATCGGCAAAATCAGCTACTGCGATGGCAGAATACTTTAGAAGTCAAGGTAAAGATGTGTTGCTCCTTATGGACTCATTAACACGTTTTTCTATGGCACAACGAGAGATAGGATTATCGATAGGAGAGCCTCCGATTTCAAGGGGATATACACCGTCGGTTTTTGCAGTAATGCCAAAGCTACTTGAACGTGCAGGAAATGACGACAAAGGAAGTATAACAGGGCTATACACAGTATTAGTTGATGGAGATGACTTTAATGAACCAATAACAGATACCGCAAGGGGTATTTTAGATGGTCATATTATGTTATCTCGTAAAATCGCTCACAAAGCACATTATCCAGCTATTGATGTACTTGCAAGTATATCTAGGGTAATGGGTGATATAACATCACCAGAGCATAGAAAGTGGGCAATGGAAATAAAAAAATATATGGCTATATATCACGAAGCAGAAGACCTTATCAATGTTGGGGCTTATAATAAAGGAAGTAATCCAGAAATTGATAAAGCGATTGTTAAGATGGAGGCTATAAACAAATTTTTAACTCAACAAACTAGTGACAACATTAGTATTGATGAAACGCTAAAATTAATGAAAGAAATTGGTGGTTAAAATATGGCTGCAAAATTTAGGCTTGAGTCAGTTTTATCTTTAAAAAATAACATCGAAAAAGTTAAGAAAAAAGAGCTTGCTGATGCTTATGCACATAAAGAAAAACTTGATGCTCAAAAAGAAATTCTAAAACAAGAGCAACGAGAGCTTAGTGATGAACTAGTAAAGTGTTTATCTGGTAAGATAGACCCAGCTACTATTGACAATTTAAATAATTACAAAGTTGACCTTTTTAATAAAATTACAGCTATTGATCAAGATATAGAAAAGGCCTCAGAAACTATTCTAGAAAAACAAAATAACTTAGTGGAAGCTATGAAGTCTAGAAAAATTTTGGAAAATCTTAAAGAAATTCACAAGCTTGAACAACAAGAATTGATGAGAGAAGAAGAACAAAAATTGATAGATGAAATAGTAAGTTATCGCTACATTAAGCAAGAAAGTGGGGAATAGAGTGAGCACAGAGAACGAAGCGCCAGAAGAACTAAGTAAGGAAGAACAAAAAGCCGCAAAAGAAGCTGAAAAAGCTGAAAAAGAAGCCGAAAAAGAAGCTAAAAAAGCTGAAAAAGAAGCTAAGAAGGAAGCCAAGAAAGAAGCTAAGAAAGAGAAAAAAAAGAAAAGAAAATTTATATTACTATTTCTTTTTTTAGTGTTGGGTGTTATTATGTATTTAAACTGGGATATGGTATACCCCCAGATTGCAGAAATGACACAAGATATACCAGTGCTTAATAGTATATTTGTTATTAGGGAAGAAGTAGAAGAAGTTGTTGACCCGTATATACAAAGTTTGGAAGCACAGCTTGCGGCAAAAGATACTAGTATCGCAAATTTGCAAGATACTAATACAGAGCTTAGAGCACAAATTTCCAGATTACAAACGTTCGAGTCAGAATATAATGCTTTTGTTGCAGAGCAACTGGCTTGGGATTATGAACTTGCAAATGCAAATCCATCACTATTTGTGAAAACATATGAAGATATGTATCCTGAAACAGCAGCCCAAATATATGCAAGCCTAAAAGGAGGCGTTGCACTAACTGCAGAGCAACAAGCTCATGCATCGCTAATTGCTGATATGAAGGTATCACAAGCAGCAGCAGCGTTAGAATTACTTTTAGAAACAGATATAGTTTTAGTACAGAATATTTTAGAAAATATGGATACAAGTAGTAAGGCATCTATACTTGATAAAATGTCAGTAGATAATGCAGCACAAGTTATAAGGCTGCTATCACCATTTAACTAGGATTAAAATATAAGGGGGATCATTTATGAGTACATTAGCAGTTCAATTTATAGCAAACACTTTTGGTAACACACAATCAACGTCGTTTAGTTCAAGTGCACAAGACAGCTTTAAAAGTGCATTAGATACAGCATCGGCAAATAGTAGTAATAACAACCAAAGTAGTAGCAGTAATAGTACTGATAATAGCTATAAAAAAGATGACTATAGTAAAAAAGATAGTACAACTACAAATAAAGATACTACAAATAAAGATACTAACCAAGTTTCAGATAAAAAAGTTACAAAAGAAACTACAAAGCCAGCAAATGGCGACCAACAAGAAATTTCTGAGGAAGATGCAATTGCTATGATGGCTACAATGCTACAAATTCCACAAGAACAACTTGTTGAACTGTTGAGTTCTTTAGATGCTAACGTTGGTGATTTGTTTGAAGATATGGGACTTCTTGATACTATAATAAGTGAGTTGTACACTTTTGAGGATTTAGTGACAGATGCAGATTTACAACAAAGTATTATTGGATTAAAAGATTTGCTTACAAACAATGAGTTTGTGATTGAAGAATTTGTTGAAGAAGTTGATGTTGAAGATGTAGTTTTAAGAAGTTTTGACTTAAAAACAGCATCTGAGGACAGTGAAATTTCATTAGATAACGATGCAATTAATCAACAAAGCACAACAACTTCAACACAAGAAATTGAAGTTGAAGTTGAAACAGGAAAACAAAACACAGGCGATGAAGACAAAGAACTACCATTTTTTGTTAATCAAGACGTATCAGTTGAAGATCCAAACTTTAATCCATTTGTAAATTTAACAAATGCGTTTAAAACTGATATGGCAGCAGGAGTATCTTCGGCTTCATCGGCTTTTACAGGGGGTGATGCAAAACCTATCATGACTCAACTGATAGATACTATCCAAATTGTTACTTTAAGTGATGGGAAACAAATTACAATCGACTTAGACCCTGAAAGCCTTGGAAAATTATCACTAACTGTTACTGAAAACAGTGGAGTAATTAGAGGAGAAATCAAGGTTGACAGCGAAAAAGTAAAAGAGATGGTTCTAGATCAAATTGAGGCACTAAAAGAAGCTATGGAAGCACAAGGCTTAACAGTGGGTGAATTTAACGTTGAAGTTAAAGATCAAGGTTACCAAGAACAAATGAATCACCAAAAAAACAAATCAAATAAGAGAATAGAAGAGTTGTTACAAATGCACCTTGAAGAACTTGAAGCGGCAGAAGTACATCAAGAAGAAGGGGATATTGCACAAGTACAACATGATCAAAATGTAAATGTTAAGATATAGTAGGAGGTAAGACTTATGAGTTATGTTTCATTTGACAGTTCAATAATACAAAATACTGTCGAAGTTAGAGAACCAGTACAAGAGCTTGGGCAAGAGGCGTTTTTGGAGCTGTTAATTACACAGCTTCAATATCAAGATCCACTTGACCCAATGGATAACTCAGAAATGCTTGCACAGCTTGCACAATTTTCAGCCTTAGAACAAATGACTAATATTGCAAACATCACGGAAAAACAAATGGCTCTAGATATGGTTGGAAGTTTCATAGAGTATGTGGATTATAGCAACGGAGGAATAGATTATACTATCGGTCAAGTTGAATACGTTAAAGTTTCAGGAAGTACGACGTATCTTGGCGTAAATGGAACTGAAATTGAGATGGATCAAGTTCAATACGTTTATGACTCAAGCAACATCACATCTGGTTCATCAGCGTTTGAAACGATTGGAAAAACAATTCAAGCAGTTGTTGATATGGCGATATATGGTGACGCAGAATCAACAATTATTGAAGGTGAAGTACTTGAGGTTAGACTTGATGGAACGACGGCTTATGTTGTTGTTGGAACAGGGGACAAAGAAGTTGTTATCGAATTTGAAAACGTACAAAGTTTGGTTGACAATCCAACGATAACAGGACGTGAAGTTACAGGTACTGTATTAGATGATGATGGAAACGAAATAACTATCACAGGTATTGCACAATACGTTGCGGTACAAGAAAATAACACTTATATTTATGTAAACGGATATTACATGAACTTTGATGATCTTGAAGCGGTTAGAGATCCATTAACTGGTGAAGATGTATCAACAAGTGATAGTACATCAACAGACGAAGAATAATACGGGGATAGTTTAGAAAAATTCAATATTAGATGTAAAATAAGGAGGAATTTTATTATGATGCGTTCATTATATTCAGGGGTATCGGGTCTAGCGACTCATCAAATCGCAATGGATGTTATTGGTAACAACGTAGCAAACGTTAATACAATAGGGTTTAAGGCACAAAGAACTACTTTTGCAGAGGTGTTTTCACAAACTGTTACACCAGCGACAGGTGCAAGTGATGCAACAGGTCGTGGGGGACAAAATGCAATGCAAGTAGGTCTTGGGTCAAACTTATCATCAATCGATACACTGATGACTACAGGTTCTGCACAAAGAACAGATAACCCATTTGACCTTATGATTGATGGTGATGGAATGTTAATTGTTTCTGATGCATATGGAACATACTTTACTAGAGCAGGGGCACTAAGAATTGACCAATGGGGTAACTTAGTTATACCAAATGGTATGAAAGTTCAAGGTTGGCCAGCAAATGCAGATGGAACAGATATAGTTAGAGGTCAAGTTACAGACTTACAAATTGGTTCAGTTGGAAATGCAAGTGCAACACCAGAAGCAACAACAGACGTTACTGTTACAGGTAACCTTAACGTTTCAGACTCAGCTGTATTTGATGAAGATGGAAACTTGTTAGAAGGAGATCCAATCTCTACAAACATTAGATTTTATGATTCTCTAGGAAACTATTATAGTATGGAAATTCAATTTAGATATCTTGGAGTAAATGGAGATATAAGTGAGTGGAGCGTAAGCATACCTACTAATGACGATGGAACAACAACTCTTTGGGACACAAATGGTAATGAATATACTGCTGACGGAATATCACTAACAGGAGATGGAGTTGTAGGATTTACATCAAACGGTACACTTGACCCAACGTATGGAGATGGAGAAGGACTACTAATAATAGATGGATTAGACTTAAATAATCCTATAACTGGAACACCTGTAAACTCAACTTTTGGGGACTCAGAAGGTCTAGTAACAGTAGATATCAGCTATATCACTCAATATGAAGCAACTTCATCACTTGACCCACGTACAGGGGACGTAGATGGTTCTGGTACAGGTCGTGCAATGGGTGAACTTATGGGTTATGATGTTGGTACAGATGGAAAAATTAATGCATATTATTCAAATGGTGAAATGAAACTTCTTGGACAAATAGTTGTTACAGAATTTGCAAACTCAGCAGGTATGGAAAAAGTTGGGGATAGCTTGTTCGCACAAACAGCAAACTCAGGAGAATTTGACGGTATTGGTATGGAAGGTATATTCTTAACAGGTACACTTGAAATGTCAAACGTTGACTTATCAACAGAGTTTACAGGAATGATAACTACTCAACGTGGTTTCCAAGCAAACTCAAAAACTATTACTACTTCAGATGAAATGTTACAAGAATTACTTAGCTTAAAACGATAATTTATAATCCTGTGTGACTTTTTTTGTCACATAGGAGTAACAAGGTTTAAATTGGTAATAATAGAGAGGAGGAATGTACTATGATGCGTTCATTGTATTCAGGTGTATCAGGTTTAGCAACTCATCAAATTGCGATGGATGTTATTGGTAACAACGTAGCAAACGTAAATACAATAGGATTTAAGGCACAACGTACAACATTTGCAGAGGTGTTTTCACAAACTGTTACGCCAGCGACAGGTGCAAGTGATGCAACAGGTCGTGGAGGTCAAAATGCAATGCAAGTTGGACTTGGGTCAAACTTATCTTCTATTGATACACTTATGACAACAGGTTCTGCACAAAGAACAGACAATCCATTTGACCTTATGGTTGATGGAGATGGGATGTTAGTTGTTTCAGATGCATATGGAACTTATTTCACTAGGGCAGGGGCACTAAGAATTGACCAGTGGGGTAACTTGGTTATACCAAATGGTATGAAAGTTCAAGGTTGGCAAGCAAATGCAGATGGAACAGATATTGTTAGAGGTCAGGTTTCAGATTTACAAATTGGTTCAACTGGAAATGCAAGTGCAACACCAGAGGCAACAACGGATGTAACTATTACGGGTAACCTTAATATTGCAGACTCGGCTAAATTTGATGAAGATGGAAACCAAATAATACCTGGAGATGCTATTTCTACAAATATTAGATTTTATGACTCTTTAGGAAATTATTATAGTATGGAAATGAGTTTCTCATATATGGGTGTAAATGGTGATATCAGTGAATGGTTGGTTTCTATACCAACAAATAGCGAAGGTACAACAACTCTTTGGGATACGAACGGAAATGAGTTTACAATTCCTGCATTTACAGGGGAAGAAGTTATAGGATTTACATCAAATGGAACACTTGACCCAACTTATGGTGATGGCGAAGGTCTTATCATAATTGAGGGGCTGGATCTAAACAATCCGCTTACTGGAACTCCTATAAACTCAACTTTTGGGGATACACAAAACCAAATTACTGTAGACATTAGCTTTCTGACACAATATGAGGCAACATCATCGCTTGACCCACGTACAGGGGACAAAAATGGCTCTGGTACAGGACGAGCAATGGGGGAACTTATGGGGTATGATGTTGGTACTGATGGAAAAATAAATGCATATTATTCAAATGGCGAAATGAAACTACTAGGCCAAATTGTTGTTACCGAATTTGCAAACTCAGCAGGTATGGAAAAAGTGGGCGATAGTTTATTTGCTCAAACTTCAAACTCGGGAGAATTTGATGGCATTGGTATGGAAGGTATATTCTTAACGGGTACACTTGAAATGTCAAATGTAGATTTATCAACAGAGTTTACAGGTATGATAACAACACAACGTGGGTTTCAAGCCAATTCAAAAACAATAACTACCTCAGACGAGATGTTACAAGAAT
>LNZQ01000051.1 GCA_002007315.1 Epulopiscium sp. Nele67-Bin004 | reverse complement strand
TTCGCAGTCGCACAATCAAATAGAGCTTAAAGTTGAAACTGGAGTTAGTCCTAACGACATACTAACTGAAATGATTGCGAACATTGAAAATATCATTAGCATTAAAGTTGAACCAACGGACATTAAAAACTTGATTAATAGCTATATAAACAAATATTAGGGGTGACTAGCAACCACCCCTAATAAGCATTTTTATTTACAAAACCTTTCCACACTGTCAAAAATATTATTTTTACATCAAATAAAAACTCCCAATTCTCAATATAATACAAATCATATTGTATTCTTTCTTCAATCGACGTGTCCCCACGAAGTCCGTTAACTTGTGCCCAACCTGTTATCCCTGGGCGAACTTGATGCTTAATCATATATCGTGGTATTTCTTCTTTAAATTTTTCCACAAAATACGGACGTTCTGGGCGTGGTCCAACAATCGTCATATCGCCCATAAGCACATTAAAAAACTGAGGCAACTCATCAATACTAGTTTTTCGCATAAACGTTCCCCACTTAGTTTTTCGTGGGTCATCTTTTGTTGTCCACTTAACTTTTTCCTCAGACTCAGTTTGCACACGCATTGAACGAAACTTATACATATAAAATGTTTTTTGGTTTAGTCCAACTCGCTCTTGTTTGTATAATATTGGTCCTTTTGATGTAACTTTAACCATAAAAGCTGAAAATAACAATACTGGTGACACCAAAATTATTATTATTAGCGACATTAGTATATCAAACATTCGTTTCACAAACTGCTTAAATATATTGTCAAGTGGCACGTGTCTAACATCAATAACAGGCAAGCCGTCCAAATCGTCCATAAATGGGCGTGCTGGCACATACTTGTGGTAGTATGGTATAATGTTAGTTTTTATTCCCGACTTCTCGCATATCGGCAATATCTTTTTAAAATATAGTTGGCTTTCTCCCTCAAGTGCTATAAATATCATATCAATATCATGCATGCCAAGAACTTCCCCAAGTTCTGACACATGCCCAACAACTGGATACCCGCAAAATGCTTGTGGATACTTAGATGACAAATCAAGTTTACCCATTATTGCAGAATGTATTGTACGTTTATCAAAATAAGTTGCATCAACTACCCCGATTATGTTGTAGCCCCAATGTGGGTTTTGCTTTGTTTTGTTGATAAACTCCACCGCTGTTGGAGTTGCCCCTATCACTAAACAGTGACGCAAGTTGTGCCCCTCACCACGATATTTACTTAGTATTGCGTTAATTACTATCCTTGACAAAATTGTTAGTATCAAATTAATAGCAAAAAACATTATAATTAGCACTCTAGAATAATTTGGCTGATTAAATATATATAATCCCATAAACAATATCAAAAAGGCAATTAAGTTTGCCTTTATTATAGCCAATATCTCTTTATGTACCGATTTGACTCTTGTTCCACCATATAAATTAAAGCTATGGTACAAAATCGTAAAAACTGGTACAATAAATACTATTGGTAACAATGTTTGTCTAACCGACAAAGTGATAAGCCCGTTTTCCATAATGTAAAATCGTATCAAAAATGCTATCGCAAACGATAACCAAATTATTATTAAGTCCAATAGAACACGTATTCTATTGAGGTATGATTGATTTTCACGAATCATGATAGCCTCCTTTATAATTATTATAAACCAACTTTATAGAAAAATCATCGGAAAATGTTAGAAAACTAAAAAACTTGTTAATACTATTAGTATTATATAAAAAGGAGGATGTTCGAGTGAGTTTTTTTGACATAAAATTATTTGATTCAGGCAACGGCATTTTTGATGTTGGTTTAGTCGACCTAGCACACCACCTCGGCGTAAAAAGCAAAGATAAAGATGAGATTATACCAGTACTAGAGGAGTTTTACACTTCCCAAGATAAGATTAGAGAGGTTTGGCAACAACTGAATAAATTTGAGCAGGAGTTTATATATACATATATAAAAAACTCTGGCTATATGTATAACGTTGATTTAGATTATCTTGCTAAAAAATACAAGATAAAGCAAGCTAAAGGTCACTATCTACACAAATCTAGTAAAGTGGCATTATTTATTCCAGCTGGAAATATAGTTTCTTATGTGGAGGAGTTTATTTCAAAAAATGTTAGAGGGACAAATCACCAAGTTACGGCTCAAATGCTAACAGATAAACACTTAGATTCGCTTTGCACACGTGTAGAAAATAGTGTTCAAGATATAACAAATACGATAAAACTTATTGAAAAAGAAAAGCTTAAAACAAGCCAAAATTTTTGGGTAAAAGATTCTATTTTAAAAGTTAATTCTATACTGAACAATAAAGAGTATGAAACTACAAACGTAAATTTACACACTTTTGAAATATCAGGAAATCCAACTAAACTACATGGGTTGTGGAATATTTTGCATACGGCAAAGCTTGTGACAATTAACGATAACTTTCAAACTACAACAAAAACTGCAACAAAATTTTTATCTTGCACCCCAGAAAAACAAATTAAATACTTGCTCTTGGCTTATATTGACAGCACAACTATAAACGAAGTTTCTGATATTGATGAGAATAAATTTATTACTGAAACTCAAAACCTTAGTAGCGCTAGAAAATCTATATTAAAAGCTATAAAAACTTTGCCAGTTGATGAGTGGATTTCTGTATCAGATTTTAACAACAAGATATTTAAACAGTATCGAAACTTTGTTATGTCGGCTGTTGGAAAAATTAGCATTGATAACGACTGTTCTTGGTATGATACAAAATTTGTTCCAAACTGGGACAAATTTGAGCGTCGTATAATTGATGTTATGTGCACAAAATATCTAGCTAACATTGGTATACTTGACATTGCGTTAGAAGAAATTATATTAGAGGACTCACCAATTTATGGCAAGTTATATCAACTTGTACCAAAGTATATAAAACTTACCCCTATAGGTGCGTACACTATAGGAAAAAACTCAAACTATAAACCGACACCGCCTGCTGAACCCGAAAATCACCTAGAAATAAATGATAAACTTCAAATTATATTACGTCCTAGCAAACAACGTGTTTTGCATGAAATATATTTTGATAGAATATGCTCTAAGAAAAAAGAAAATAATATAATATATTACGATGTAAATTCTCAAACAGTTGCTGTCGCACAAAGTCAGGGCATATCTATCGAAATTTTACTTGAATATTTAACTACCCACTGCACCAAGCCATTACCAAAATCATTACACCAAACGTTAGATGGCTGGAAAAAAGATAAATCTAAAGTAAAAATTCGCACAATTACTGTTATAGAATGTGAGGACGAAACAATACTAAACGGAATTGTTGAAATGCCTAGCGTGAAATGTCACATAATAGATACGCCAACATATTTTGCGACAATAAAAGAAACTGGAAAATCCAAAATAAAAAATGACTTAGAAGATAATTTTTTGTTTTGTACAGTAGAGTAATTTTGTAAAATTAATACAAAGTTCAAATTCGTTATATATAATATGAGTTAAATAATGGCTTATGCCAACAGAAAGGAAGAGAAAATGTCTGAAGAAAATAAAGTTAATGAGCGTAGTGGCAATTATGATATGGACTTTAGGTGGCTATTGTTTTTGCCAATTATCATTACTGTAGGGCTTATTCCGTTAATTACGAGACTTGAATTTGTTGAAGTTGGCGAAGAAGTTTTTGAACTGTTTGGGCAACAAACTGTTTCTGACTTCTTCTCTCAATACAAGTCAATTTATATTATCGGGGTAGCTGTTGTAATGGGAATTATGACTATACTAACGTTTGACAAAAAAGAGATAAAAAATGAAAAGTGGGTAAAAATCTCAGTGTATGGGATAGGTGCATATTGGATTGCTACTGCAATATCAACAATGCTTTCAGAACATTCTGATGTTGCTTGGTGGGGTATGTTTGACCGTGCAGAGGGATTTGTTGTTATAACTGCATATATGGCAATGTTTTTATATACGCTACATGTTATAAAACGCCAAGATGAATACCGTCTAGTGGCTTTTCCGCTTGCATTTGTAGTAATAATTATCGGAATACTTGGGTATTACCAATACACAGGTGATGATTTATTGTTAAATACTGATTGGGGGAAAATGTTAATTGTGCCATCACAATATGCCGAGGTACGTGACCAAATTACACCGTTATATTCTGAAGGGAATATATATGGAACAATGTATCACTACAACTACGTGGGTACATTTGCGGCTATGGCTGTACCATTTTTTGCAATTTTAGCAGTAGGTCTAAAAGATATCAAAGCAAAAATAGGTTATGGTGCAATTACTATTATTTCTATCGGTATACTAATTGGTAGTACCGCTCGTTCAGGTATTATTGGTGTTGTTGCTGCGGCTATAATTTTACTTCTAATATTTTGGAAACAAATTATTGATAAGTGGAAAATTGTTGTGCCTGTTATAGTTGTTGGTCTTGGGGCAATACTTGGAGCAAATGCTATGACAGATGGGGCACTATTAAGTCGTCTACCTAGTTTGATGGAAGATATGTTTGCATTGTTTTTACCGTCAAACTCTGACTTTGATTACAAAGATGAACTTCCGTTTAGGGGAATTGATCTTGTTGATAAAAATGTGTATATTGAAACTATAGATGATATGTTGATAATTGATACTACTGTGCCTAGCGAGCTAGTGATAACTGATAAAGATGGCAATGAAGTTGCGTATCGTCGTAGTGGTGATGAATATACTATAGAAGATAGCAGGTTCAACAATATGGTATTTGAAGTGTCACAAAATTATTTTATGACAGTTGGGCACGTTCAATATGGGTTAATATTTGTAGTAACAATTGGTGACCCAAGTGGTTTATCATTTTTAAATACTGCAAGTAGCCAACCAACATATGTGTATGAGGCTCCTTATGTAAGTTGGTTTAATGGAAAAGAGAAGCTTGGTTCGGCAAGGGGTTATATTTGGTCTAGAACGTTCCCTATGATAGGTGAAAATTTACTTTTTGGAACAGGACCTGACACTTATGTGCTTGAATTCCCTCAAGAAGATAGACTTGCAAAAATGTATACGTATGGCACAGCAAACATTATAGTAGATAAACCTCATAACTTATTATTACAAATTGCATCAAATCAAGGTATAATCGCACTTATTGGATTTTGCGTTGCAAATGGGGCGTATGTAATCAATAGTTTGAGATTGTATATGGGCAAAGACTCGTATGACAAAGAAACTATTATAGGAATTGCATGTTTGCTTGCAGTCACAGGATTTTTAGGGGCAGGGCTATTTAATGATAGTGTTGTTTCTGTTAGTCCTATATATTGGGTTGTGTTTGGTATGGGAATTGCATTCAACTATCGTGTTGAAAAAAGCAATAGACCAGCTACACAATTGCCAAAAGTTGTAAAAATTAATAAAGAATAGCACAAAAATTTTAACCACCTATTTCATAATATAGGTGGTTATTTTTAGGCAAATTGTGATATAATATTAATGGAATATAAAAGAAAGGTGTACAATTTATGGGGAAAAAATTTTTAGCGATTATATTATTAACTCTAACCCTAACAACCACTAGCAGTTATGCAAACAATATTTGTAACAATTATCATATTGTTGTAAACAAAGATAATAGGTTATCACCAGATTATGTGCCAGATAATTTGGTTATGCCGAATGTAATGTTTTATACACCGGGTGACCTTGAAAAAAACTATATGGAAGAAACAGCCGCAAGAGCACTTGAAGAAATGTTTGAAGGGGCAAAGCAAGATGGAATAACACTTGTGGCTGTAAGTGGTTACCGTAGCTATAACAGGCAAGAGGTGTTATATGGAAACGCACTATCACAACATGGTGACCATCAAATGTGTGTTGCTTATGCAGGGGCATCAGAACACCAAACGGGTTTGGTTATGGACGTTGTAGGGATTAGCGGACATTTACTTACGCAAAGTTTTGGTGATACACCTGAGGGGATTTGGGTTGCCAATAACTGTCATAAATACGGATTTATAGTGCGGTATCTTGAAGGTAAAGAGCACATAACAGGCGTAATTTATGAACCGTGGCATTTGCGATATGTTGGGGAAGAATTAGCTACATATTGCTATACAAATCATTTGGTTATGGAAGAATTGGTGTATTGTTGCGATGAAGAAAAAAATAATGGCATACGTGGAATGGAAGAAGAACTTAGTATGAATATTAGAGACATAATTAATATATTACAGTTTAATGTAGTTGAACAAGTGAACAACGGAACTTTGTTCAATGTCTTTAAATTATAACGTTTAGTAGCTACCAATAATATATATATTGATATTTTAGTGTAAAAGTCATATAATAATATTATATATAAATTAGGGGGTAGACAAATGGTGAACATTGAATTTCCGATAAAGCTTGCCAAAAACAGAGTTTGGCGAACATACCAAGGCGGAGCAAAACTAAACGATTTACAAAACAGAAACGACGATATATATTTTCCAGAAGAATGGATTGCATCAACTGTTGTTGCAAGGAATGTTGGCAGGGAACATATACAAAACGAGGGATTAAGCGTACTTGAAGCTAATGAAAATATATCACTTAAAGATATTATTGAGCAAAACCATACACAGTGTTTGGGTGATAAGTCAAATATGGGTGTACTTGTAAAAATAATTGACTCATCAGAACGATTAACTATACAAGTTCACCCTGATAAAACAAAAGCTATGGAGCTTTTTAGTTCGGAATACGGAAAAACTGAATCATGGTATATTTTAAACAAGCCGAATGAGGGAAAACAACCGTATATTTACTTAGGGTTTAAAGAAGGCGTAACAAGAGAACATTGGAAACACCTTTTTGATACTCAGAATATTGAAGGAATGCTTGAGTGTTTGCATAAGTTTGACGTAAAAGAAGGCGACACAGTGTTAATTGAGGGTGGAATTCCTCACGCAATAGGCGAAAACTGCTTTTTGCTTGAAACACAAGAACCAACTGATTACACAATACGAGTAGAAAAAACTACACCAGCGGGTCTAACAATTGCGGATTCTATGTGTCATCAGGGGTTGGGCTTTGATAAAATGTTTGATTGCTTTAATTATGACGGAAAATCACGACAAGAAACATATGATAAATGGTTTATAAAACCAACTAATATTTCAGAAGAAATTACAGGAATTATTGATATACCGTTTTTTGGTGCACAAAAAATAGAAGTTGATGGCAACTTAAAGTTAAACTTAAACGACGAGTTTTCAGTACTTTACGTACTTGAAGGGGAGGGGGAGCTTAAAGTTGGCGATAAAGTAGAAAAAATATCAGCATCTGACCAACTTTTTGTGCCAAGCATTATAAAAGAACTTGAATTTAACAGTACCACTCCTCTAAAAATTGTCCAATGTTTTGGTCCTAAGTAGAATAAAATGGGGGGAAATAAATTGTTAAAACTAAATAAAGATACTGATATATTAAATGGTAATATATTGTCTATAATTGTTTGGATTAGTATACCGATTATTATTACAAACTTTATAGACGGATTTTATGGAATTATAGACAGTTGGTTTGTATCGAGTATTGGAAGTCTTGAAGTTGCAGCGGTTACATTTGTTAGCCCGATTTATGAAACGATAAATGCTGTTGGTGTGGGGCTTTCGATTGCAGGGGGAAGTTTGGTTGGACGGTATCTCGGGCAAAAAGATGACGAAAAAGTGTCAAATACAATGGAGCAACTATCAATTATTGCATTAGTTATTGGTTGTATTATGGGTATTGGAAGTTGTATTTTTGCAAAGCAAATTTTAATACATGCATCGGCAACAGAAAATATTCTTGGTGCAGCAGAAAACTATTTTAGAATTATCGCATTAACAGAACCGTTCTGGTTTTTGACGTTAGTTTATATGGCAATTAGACGTGCCCAAGGGGACACAAAAGCTACTATGAAAATCAATATGTGGTCGCTTATATTAAAAATTATATTTTCAGCTATATTCATATTTGTATTTAACATGGGGATTATAGGGGTTGCACTTTCAACTTTACTAGCAAAAGTTTTATGTTCTGTTCCACCTATTTTAGCACTATTTTTCAAAGATCCACTTGTAGATATCAAAAAAGCTAAAATTAGAATGCCAGTAATAAAAGGTATTTTGATTGTTGCGATACCGCTTATACTTGAAAAATCTATGGTTTCATATGGATTTGTATTGATAAATGGGTATATTGTTGAATTTGGTGAGCCAGTTCTTGCCGCATATGGTCTTACAAACAAAGTAAATACAGTAATTTTTAAGATGACATCAGCAGTAGGGACAGGGATATCAGTAATTGTGGCTCAAAATCTTGGAGCAAAAAATATCGACCGTGTTAAAGAAGTTATACAAAAAGGGGTTGTTATGGCCATAGCTTTTGCTTGCGTTTGTGCGTTGTGCGTAGTTCCGTTTAGAGCACAAATTGCAAAAATGTTCTTAGAAACGACTGACCCAACGTATCAACACATGGTAAACGCAATGGGTATCTATACTATCTCTGTTATACCATGGGCAATAACGGAACTATCACTTGGGGTGTTTCAAGGAACGGCACTCACTGGCTACAACTTGCTTATAAGTCTAATGAGAATTTATGTATTTAGACTACCAACATTAGCAATACTTACGTTGCCAGCATTGGCATTAAATGAAAGTGCAATTTGGTATGCAATGTTAATAAGTAACATACTAAGTGCGATGTTCTCGTTCTCGTTAGTAATATTTAGACGAAAAGATATTGCAGCTGTTGCAGATGGATCATATATATCACCAGTTAAAAAGTTTAATGCTAGATTTTCATCAAAATTGAATAAAGGTATTGACAATAATCTTAATTAATTATACAATATAGTTATGATTATTGGAAAAAAATGTAAGAGGATAATAAATAGTGTATATTATTTGTTATCCTCTTTTTGTTTTTTAGGGGGGATTGTATGAGAAAAAGTTTTATAACGTTTTTACTAACAAGTTTAACAGTTACTTCCTTAATAGGGTGTAGCTCGGACAGTTCAAATACCACTTTAAGTAACTCAAATAACAATTCTAGTAGTTCTTCTAACACAAACTCAAACACTTCAAACAGCACTTCAACTGAGTTAGCAGTATCCGCAGGCAATTGGATAGATGAATATGGTTCTCCTATGGGGCTAAACTTTCCTTTAAATGAACCGCAACAATTAACTTTTCACTACCACGCTAGAAACATGTATGCATTTGATGAAGATTGGCCAGTATTTCAGGAAATGGCACAAATTACAAATGTATTTTTAAAAAACACGGCAAATCCTATAGGTACAAATTCAGTTGAACAACTGCAACTTCAAGCGGTTGATGGGTTTCCGTCGGATATTTATGGCGGGGATAACATTGCGTCATACTTTATGCAATATGGACCAGAAGGTGCATTTGTAGCAATAAGTGATTATTGGGACTATGTGCCAAACTTTAGAGCATATTTAGACGAAAATCCAGATGTTGAAGCAACGATTACGGCATGGGACGGCAACATATACCACATACCATATATACAATCAGGGGGAGTTGCACGAACATATTTTATGCGTACAGATTGGCTAGACAATTTGGGGCTTGAAGTTCCAGAAACAGTTGAACAACTTGAAGAAGTTTTAATTGCGTTTAGAGATGATGATCCAAATGGGAACGGTATAAAAGATGAAATTCCATATTTTAATGATAATTGGATGGAGATGATGCGACTTGTAAATTTATGGGACGCACGTTGTTATGGTATGGATAGTTATGTTGAAAAAGTTATTCCTCGTGAAGATGGTACTGTTTATCATGCTTGGGTGCAAGATGAGTTTAAAGAAGGGGTGCAAAACTTATCACGTTGGTATGATATGGGGCTTATCGACAAAGAAATATTTACAAAAGGTGTTGCAGCACGTGTTGAATATTTGCCAAAAGATATAGGAGGAATGACGCATGAGTGGACGCCATCAACATCAGCGTATAATGATGCTGTTGATATAGATGGATTTAAGTTTGAGATAATTGCACCCCCCATTACCGACACAGGAAACCAGTGGGAAGAACACTCAAGACTTAGAGTTAAACCAGATGGGTGGGCAGTTTCAACAAACTGTAGCGATCCCGAGGTTGCTCTTGCATATATGGATTATATTTATTCTGATTATGGGCAAATACTAAGCAACTATGGCGTTGAAGGGTTAACATATGAAATGATTGAAGGGCAACCGACTTTTAATGACTATGTGCTTAACAATGATGAAAATGTTGCAGTAAATATCTTTTTAGAAAGATATATTGGTACACAACTTAAACATGGTTATTTAATGGATTATGAATATGAATATCAATGGACACATGAAGTTGGGCGTGCAGGTGTTGACTTATATACACAAAATGACTATTCTGTGCTCCAATTGCCGCCACTTCCTTGGAATGTTGAACAAAAGAAGGTGATTGATACAAAACTTGCAGGAATAAACATGTATACAAATGAAATGGTGCAAAAGTGGATACTAGGTGACCCAAGTTTGATTGATGCAGAGTGGGACACTTACCTTGCAGAGCTTGAAAAACTTGGACTTCAAGAACTTCTTGACACATATCAAGAGGCATACACAACATATTTATCATTAATCAACTAACAATTTATCTAACAGTTTTAAAACCCCTATCGTCAAATATTTGTCAAATGTACAAGGCGAATTTGGGGCTTTTTTTGTGTATAATTTTATGGCGATTGTACCAGAAATTTCCTTTAATAGGTATAAAACCATAATTTTGATACCAATACACAAAAAAAGTTGTGAAAAAGATTACGTATGTATTGACAATGTGAAGAGTCTCTTGTATAATATAATTAATTCGTATATATCAAAGCGATTGGAATATATGAAATTAGGATAGGTTGTTCTATACAACTTTTAAGGTTTTT
Organism: Epulopiscium sp. Nele67-Bin004; assembly: GCA_002007315.1. The sequence goes on along the minus strand of LNZQ01000051.1, from coordinate 19,621 downwards.
ACATAATAATTCCCAACTAATCTCACGTTAACATCTTTTTCCTTGTATAAGATGTGTATTAAAGTTGTCTGTTAATTAATTCTAATTTGATTTAGTTAACGGAAAATTGTATATAAAAACCGAAAATGTCATAGAACTACCTTAGAGAATTAATAAATTTAAACAAACAAACCTAAGGGAGGAATAAATTATGAGAAAAAGTTTTGCAGTACTGCTTATTGCGAGTTTAGGAATCGCATCACTAACAGGGTGTAGCAGTGACGGTGGTAGTTCAAGCAGTTCAAGTAGTAGCTCTTCTTCAAGCTCAAGCTCTAGTTCTTCAAGCTCTAGTTCTTCAAGTGGTAGTTCTTCGGGAGAAGTTTACACAGATCAATATGGATCTCCGATGGGGGTGGATTTCCCGTTATCATCACCATTAGAACTTAAATTCCACTATCATGCAAGAGATATGTATGTGTTTGATGAAACTTGGCCAGTATTCCAAGAAATGGCTAACATTACAAACATGACGTTAAAAAATACTGGTAACATAGTTGGTACAAACTCAGTTGAGCAATTCCAACTTGCAGCGGTTGATAGATTCCCAGATGATATATATGGTGGAAACAACATCACAACTTACTTTATGGAGTATGGTCCAGACGGAGCTTTCATTCCTTTAAATGAGTATTGGGATTACTTACCAAACTTTAAAGCATATTTAGATGCTAACCCAGACGTTGAAGCGGTTATAACTGCATATGACGGAAATATTTATCACATTCCTTACATTCAAGATGGTGACACAGCACGTACTTGGTTTATTCGTACGGATTGGTTAGATAACTTAGGATTAGAAGTTCCTACAACAGTACAAGAACTTGAAGATGTTCTTATTGCGTTTAGAGATGACGATCCAAATGGAAATGGATTAAACGATGAAATTCCATATTTCAACGATAAATACACTGAAATGATGCGTCTAGTAAACTTATGGGATGCTAGATGTTATGGGCAAGATGCATCAACAGAGCGTGTTATCCCAGTTGAAGACGGTTCAGTATATCACGCTTGGACAGCAGATGAGTTTAGAGATGCTATCTATGAACTTTCAAGATGGTATGACATGGGGCTGATCGATAAAGAAATCTTTACAAAAGGAAATGCTGCACGTCGTGAGTATCTTCCAGGAGATATCGGTGGGGTTACACATGAGTGGGTTGCTTCTACATCAGCATACAACGATACTGTTACAGGTATAGATGGATTTGCTTTTGAAGTATTTGCACCACCTATTACTGAAAACGGAAACCAATGGGAAGAGCATGCACGTCTAAAAGTTAGACCAGACGGTTGGGCAGTTTCTTCAAGTTGTAAAAGTCCAGAAGAAGCATTTGCTTACATGGATTACTTCTTCTCAGACTATGGACGTATTATCAGTAACTATGGGGTTGAAGGTATCAGTTATGAGCTAGTTGACGGACACCCAACATTTACAGATGAAGTTTTAAATGGAGATGTTGCAGTTAACACATTCCTAGAGTCTGAAATGGGTGCACAACTTAAACATGGATACTGGATGGATTACGACTATGAATATCAATGGACACACGAAATCGGGCGTGCAGGGGTAGACTTATATAATAGTAGTGATTTCTCAGTTCTTCAAATGCCACCACTAGTGTTTAATGAAGCTCAAAAAGCAGTAATTGACTCGAAAAGAGCAAACATCGTAGCATACCAAGATGAAATGACTATGAAATGGATTATGGGTTCTCCAGATCTTGTATACCAAGAGTGGGACACTTATTTAGCACAATGTGAGCTATTAGGAATTAGCGAATTAGTAAATGCTTACCAAGAAGCTTATACAAGTTACCTAGAAATCGCAGGAAACTAATACCTAGAATAATTTTTCTTGGATAACAATCGGATAATACTATGGGAGAACTTGCTTCTCTCATATTATTTATATAAATTTAGGAAAAGAAAGAGGAAAGTAAAAGATGAAAAAAATTGCATTAATTACAGGAGCAACATCAGGAATTGGTTTAACAGTAGCAGAAGAATTAGGAAAAGCAGGTTACACAGTAGTAGTAACTGGTCTTTTTGATGACATCGGTGCAGAAGCAGTAAAAACTTTACAAGATCAAGGAATCGAAGCAGAATACGTTAAAGCTGACGCGACAAACGAAGAAGATACTGACAAAGCAGTAAAATCTGTTGGTGAAAAATATGGAAAAATCGACGTTCTAGTAAACAACGTTGGTGGTCTTGGTGGAAGACAAAGATACGAAGTGATGGAAACTGAATTCTATCGCAAAGTTATGGCTCTTAACCTTGATAGCGTATTATTCGCAACTCGTGCAGCTATTCCTTTCCTTAAAGAAGCTGTTGTTGAAGGCGAAAACAGCCCATCAATCATCAACTATGCGTCAATCGCATCATACAATGGTGGTGGACCAGGAGCTGGTATCTACGGAGCTTCTAAAGCAGCAGTATTAAACATGACTATCAGCATGGCAAAAGATTTAGCACCAGACGGAATCAGAGTAAACGCTGTTTCTCCAGGAACAATTGACACTCCTTTCCACGCAGCTACTGACAGAAGTATCGTTGATGGATGGAAAAACTCTATCCTTATGAAACGTCTTGGAGAGCCAAAAGAAGTTGCAACAGTAATCGAATTTTTAGTATCAGACAAAGCATCTTTCCTTACAGGTGAAGTAATTCAAATCAATGGTGGGCAAGACTTTAGATAAGATCTTTTTGGGCGGGCTATGCGACAGCTAGCCCGTCTTTAATAATGTCTGCCAACAAGGAAACTTAGAGGGTAACAAAAATAAAAAAAAGAGGTGAGGTAATGGAAAATAAGAAGTCAAAATCAAATTTTGCCAAGATGGTGGAAGCCAACTGGAGACTTTATGTCTTAATGGCACCATTAATGATATGGTTATTTTTATTTGCATACAAGCCAATGGGAGGGCTAGTGATAGCGTTCCAGGATTACAACCTGTTTAGAGGTATTTCAGGAAGTGATTGGATTGGGTTTGATAACTTTAAAGAACTATTCAGTGGTTCTGGGTCAATGTATTTTTGGAGAGCATTTAACAATACAATAGCGATTAGTATGTATTCTCTAATTTTCACATTCCCACTACCAATTATATTAGCATTATTCTTTAACGAAGTTAAAGATGGTTTATTTAGACGTGGGGTACAAACAATAATGTTCTTACCACACTTCTTATCAGAGGTTATTTTAGCAGGTATCGTTGTTTCTTTCTTACAACCAGAAACAGGTATTATCAATATTTTCTTAATGAAACTTGGCATTTTAGATGAAGGTATCTATTTCTTAATGCAACCTGAATGGTTTAGACCAGTTTATATTTTAGCAGGTGTATGGAAAGAGGTAGGTTTTAGTTCAATTGTTTACTTCGCAGCTTTAAGTGCAATTTCACCAGAGCAATACGAAGCAGCGAGAGTTGACGGTGCTACAAAACTTCAACAAATGAGATTTGTTAGTTTACCAGGTATCGGACCAACAATTATCACAATGTTTATCATCAAAATTGGTAACTTATTATCAGTTGGATTTGAAAGGGTTATCCTTTTATACCAACCAGTAACATACGATACAGCAGACGTTTTAAGTACTTATATCTATCGTTTGGGACTAACAGGAAGTAGTGACTTCTCAATGGCAGCAGCAGCAGGTTTATTCAACTCAGTAATCGGATTTGTTTTAGTTATCGCAGCTAACACGATAAGTAAAAAACTTTCTGATACAGTATTATGGTAGGAGGTAGAGACAATGAATAATAATAAAATGTCAGGTGATGATTTATTCACTAAGTTTATTTATGTATTGCTAGGTATCCTAGGAATAATTTCGCTATATCCATTTATCTACGTTCTATCTAGCTCACTAAGCTCAGGTGCAATGGTAGACCGTGGTATGGTTACACTATTCCCAAAAGAATTTACAACTGATGCATACACTTTCGTATTAGGTGATGATGTATTCTGGAAATCTTATGGAAATACAATTTATTTTACAGTTTTTGGGGTTATTTGGAGTATGTTTTTATCAGCTCCAGGTGCATATGTTTTATCAAGACACAGATTAGCAGGAAGAAGATTTTGGAACTTCCTTTTAGTATTTACAATGTGGTTTGACGCAGGTATGATTCCAGCGTACTTAAACTATCAAGCATTAGGAATCGTAGATAGCAAAATCGGTATCGTTCTTGCTTTCGGGGTTCAAGCATTTAACATTATACTTTTAAGAAACTATTTTGAAGGTATTCCTGAATCACTAGAAGAATCAGCAATGATCGATGGTGCAACAGACTTTAGAATTTTCTTTGATATTTTCTTACCACTTTCAAAACCATCATTTGTAACAGTAGTTCTTTACTATGCAATCGGTAGATGGAATGGTTTCTTCTGGACAATGGTACTTATCAGAGATATCGATAAAACTCCACTTCAAGTTTACTTGAGAAAGATGATTATCGAACAACAGCAACTTGCAGAAGAAGTTGCAAAGACTGCACACAGTGCGGCATATTCAGCAGACACAGTTATTTATGCAATCATTGTTGCATCAATGGTTCCAGTTATTATCGTATATCCATACATCCAAAAATACTTTACTAAAGGTATCATGGTTGGTGGAGTTAAAGAGTAAAAATTCAAATCAAAGAATAGGGGATATAGTGTATGAGTAGAAAATACTTATTTATAAGTGACTCGTTAGAAGACCTACAAAGAGCGATTAGACACGAAAAGAAAGATCAATTCAAACGAGTATATGAGATGTGCCGAGTTTATAAAGCTCAAGAGTTAGACAAGGAACACCCAGATAAAAGTATAACTTTTATGAGTATGGGAGCAATGAATTTAAGTATGGCTTATCTTTTAACAGAGCAAGAGCAATATCTGGAAGAAGCTAAAAGATGGATTTTCGCAGCAGTAGATTATCCACACTGGGGAAATAAATTCCTAGTTGATGTTGATTTAAGTGCATCTTGGCTAATGTTTGGATTATCTCTTTCTTATGACTGGTTAAGAGATGCTTTAACAGAAGAAGAAAGAATTAAACTTAGAGATAAACTTGTTCTTCAAGCTGACAGAATGTATAAATTCAAAAAAGATACTGAGCACCTAGGGGACGGTGAGTGGTCAATTGCTTATTGGCAAAACCACAACTGGATCAACATGGCAGGTCTTGCAGCAGCTGGTTACGTTCTTCGTGACGAAGTTCCAAGAGGACAAGAATGGATTGATGATGCAGCAGCAAACTTTGAGAAAGTTTACAACTACATGGCAGATGACGGTAGCAACTACGAAGGTGTTGTTTACTGGAGATACGGTGTAATTTGGTTATACGTATATGCTGACCTTGTAAAACAACAAGAAGGTCAAGATTACTTCAAATCTTGTAGCTTCTTAAAAGAAACTTTCTTCTACAGATTGTATCAAGCAGCACCAAACTTAGAAGAAATCATTAACTTTGGAGATTGCCACGATAGAAGAAGTGGTCACTCAGTTGCACTATACTATAAAGTAGCATCAGAGTACAACAACGGTTATGCACAACACTTAGCAAAAACTGTTTCAAATGATTTCTTATACAGAGAAGGTTTAGAAAGTAAAGTTAAACCAGGTATTTTGCCAGAAGCAGCGTTTGAATTACTTTGGTATAACCCAACTATTGAAGAAAAAACTTTTGATGACCTACCATTAATCAAACATTTTGATGATTTAGGGCTAATAGTTATCCGTGATAGCTGGGAAAAAGACGCAATGCATTTTTCTTTCAAATGTGGGCAACCAGGTGGAAAGAAACAATGGAGAGAGTCTTGGAAAATCCAAAACGCAACAGGTCTTATGGGTCGTGGTTTATCACACCAACATGCAGACAACAACAGCTTTATAATTCACGCTCACGACACGTTCTTAACTATCGATGAGGGTTACAACAGAACAGTTAAAGCAAAAGAACAAAGCGTTCTTACTGTTGATGGCGTTGGATATAGAGGAGAAAACGTAAACAACATTTGGAAATTCACTAAAGAAGATGAAGTTGCCGAATTGTTACACTTTGTTAATGAAAACGGGATCACATACTTTGCAGGTGATGCTCACAAGTCTTATGCTGATGAGCTTGAACTTACAAAATATATCCGTAACGTAATATATACAGGTGGTTCACACTTCTATATTATTGATGAGTACGATAGTACAAAAGATCACACTTACAGATTTAACTTGCAAACAGAAGTTATTCCTCAAGAAGTTGAAGCAGGCGTTCTTGAATACAAAAACGGTCCTGGAAAAATGAAGTTGTATACAACTATCAATGATGAAAACAACTTAGACTTCCACATGGAAAAAACTTATGTTAAAGCATTTATGTCAGCTCAAGAGCCAGAAAATTTCTGTGAAATCAACATGGATACTCTTTGCTTAGAAAATGCAGATAAAGCAAAAACAGTTGAACTATTAAACGTTGTAACTATTGCTGATGCATTTGATGATTACAAAGAAACAGTTGAAGCAGTTTCAGAAGGCAACACTCAAGGTTATAAAGTTAATGATGAAGTGGTACTTTTTGCAAGAAACGGCAAAATTACTTATGGTGATATAACAGCAGAAGCTAAATTAGTAGCTGTTACACCAAGCGCTATCCTTGTTGTTGAAGGAACAAGCGTAACAATCGGTGGGAAAGAAGTTTTCAAAAACGATACAATTGATACTGTCGTAATTCAGGGGGTATAATATGACGTTATTTGAATTTGATAAAATCAAGCAAGTTGCACAAGAAGGAAACGTTTATGGTGACATGTTAAAAGATTTTAAAGCAGAAGCATTAGATTTTGCAAAAAACTTTGAAGACACACCAGCAAAAACAAGTGACTGGGGTCACAACTACTTCTGTGTAGAAGATGGAGAGAGATTAATCTTTGATTTAAACAAACCACACGAGCATGAGTGCATGCTGTGTGGGAAAGTTTACAAAAGTAAGCAATTAGACAATGTTTGGGTATATTTCTATCGTAACAATGCAATATTAGTTCTTCTAAAACTTGCATTAACTTACAAATTAGAAAAAGACGAAGAGTGTTTAGAGCTATACAAAAAAATCTTAGGTTATTACGCAGAACACTATACAGAATTTGAACTTCATGCAAAAGATAAAATCGTAACAGATTTAAGACATGATGTTGGTGGTGCAGCAAGAATGATGCCACAAGGGCTTAACGAAGCTATCATCATGATCAGAATTGCATTGTCGTTAGAAATTCTTAAAGGTGAAATTGACCAAGAGTTTGTTGAGTTTGTTCAAGAAAAAATGTTCAGACCAGCAATAAGCATTATGACACCACAAATAGCACATATCCACAACATTCCTTGCTGGTTAAACTCAGCAGTTGGGGTACTTGGATTATCTATGGGTGATCAAGAGCTTATCGACTTAGTATTCAACAGTGAATTTGATATCAACCAACAACTTCTTCAAGGGGTTACGGGTGATAGATTCTGGTATGAAGGTTCAACACACTATAACTTCTTCTTATTAGAAGGAATAACAAATCTTCTTATTTTTGCAAAAATGTATGACCAAGAGTTTGCACAAGCAAAAATTGTTGAAGAAATGTTAGTTGAAGCATATTACTATTCACTTGATAATGATGTATTACCAAATCCAAACGATAGCTGGCCAAATGTAAACTTAAAAACATATGAGTACATCTATTGTGTTGGGGCAAAAGTATTTGGGGAAGATAGCGAAGTTGGAAACATCTACAAAAATATCTTAGCTAAAGATATGGATCGTGTTCCAATTCCATTGTCAAAACCATTATACTACAAAAACTTAATCAGTTTAGAGAAGTTGTTATACTTCCCAGACATCAACATTGAAAACCGTACACCATTAAAAAGAACTTCAAAAGCATATAGAGAATCAGGATTTGGTATCCTTCGTAACGATAACGTAAACGTGTTTATCAAATATGGGCATAGAGGACCATCTCACGCTCACCCAGATAAAATGACTATTGAAGTATTGGTGAAAAACGAGTTGTTAAGTAGAGACTTATCAAACTGTGGTTATGCATCAAGATTATGTAATGAATGGCATAGAAAAACTTTATCTCACAATACTATTATTGTGGACGGGGAAAATCAAGTGTCTATGGAAATGGGAGAACTTAAAGAGTTTACAGAAAACAGCTGTAAAACTTTCGTAGAAAACGTTTATGATGGCGTTGACTATGCTAGAAATATCTCATTAACAGAAAACGGATTTGAAGATCACTTTGAAGTTACTGCAGATGCAGACAAAAACTTTGACTGGATATTCCACAGTGAAGCAACTCTTGAAACTCGCCTTGAAGGTGAAGATGCAGAGCTTGGTTACAATGATCATGGATATCAACACGTAAAAAATATTAGACGTGTTGCAGTTGAAGGTGATACAATTGACTTAAAGTGGAACTTAAACGGGGTAGCACTTGTTAGTACAGTTACAGTTGCTGGCAAAGAAATGTTTATCGCAGATACGTTTGATAATCCAGTTTCACGTTACAGAACAGCTATTATATTAAGAGATAAAGCACAAAATGCATCTTTTGATATCAAATGGACAATCGTAGAATAAGAGGAGAATTGACATGCAATATTTTTTCAAAAATGAAGAATGCGTATTAGAACCAGTTAATGACTTAATCAACAGAAAAATTATAGCTTCAGGTGGAGATATGATGATCGTTGAAGTACACTTCAAAGCAGGTGCTGAAGGACCTTTGCACGAACATTTCCATGAGCAAGTTAGCTACTGTGTTAAAGGAAAATTAGAGTTCACAGTTAATGGTGAAACTTCAATTATCGGTGCAGGTGATTCAGTTTACATGCCACCAGACAGTCTTCACGGAGCACAAATTCTTGAAGATACTGTACTTCTTGACATCTTCACTCCACAAAGAGAAGATTTCTTGGAGCAAAGAGCAGAGTTTTTAAAAAATAATCCACAATAGTTAAGGCACAAGCAAGGGGGTTACTATGAAGAAGTTTTTTAGCAAGTATAAATTTGAATTAATAGAGATGTATATGGCAGCGGCAGTATATTTTACTTGCGTATCAGGATTTGGACTGTCATGGCTTGCAGCGGCAATAATACTTGGGCTAACAAATTCATATTTTGTAATCCCTGTTGTAAATGCATTGGATTTAGATGCCGAGCGAGAAATTGATATATTTGATGTAACGTCAATGATGGTGTTCACAAATATAGTCAAGTCGCTACTAATTTGTAGCATGATGGTAATTACGTATTACTATATTAATATGTATTGGTTTACAACTTATATAGAGCCAATAAGCTTTGGTATTATCTATAAATTGATTGATATATATTTGATGAAAATTACTAGAGAGTTATCTAAGTTAGTAAAAAAAACAAAAAAGGCATAAATAATAAAGAGAAGAAGCGTTGAAATATACGCTTCTTTTTTTGTGCTTAAATAAAAAAATAATTTTTTGAAATAAAATACTGGACAATATATCTTAAATATGATATATTTTAATATATACAAATAACAATATAAGAATGAGGTGGATTTATATGGATAATTTAAAATGTATGGACAATAGATTAGAATATGAATTAAAGATTGCAAAGCATTTTATTGGTTTAAAAGATGAGAGTGGCGATGTTGCTATGTCTGATGTAGCGATGCAAAGTTACCAACGAGTTGAAAATGGTGCTGATGCTGAATTAACATTGGCGATAGCGAAGTTATTTGATGCAAATCAAAAAGCTAATGAGGCTAAGCATTGGTATGAGTTGGCGTTGACTAGGGAGGTTGCCGAGGCTAAAGTAAAAGAGGCGGCGATTGTAGCACAGGAGCAGGCTAAGCAGCAAGAAGAGGCGGCGCAGGAAGCAGCAAAAAAAGCAAGGGATATCAGGATAGCTATTGCAAGAATTTGTGCAGCAGAAGCGGTTACACCAAGTGAAAAAGCACATGCAGTTAGTTTGTTTAAAGCAGAAACTCCAAACAATAACAAGCTTATGATGAGTACAGAGTCTGACGAAGCTAACATCGCTGTGGCACTTGGGGTCTTGAATTTTGATGGAGATACTGTCGAGAAAGATTTGGAAAAAGGTTTTAAATATTTTATTAAAGCAGCATCGTTGGGTCACCCTTACGGATTTTGGATGATGGCTAAATTGTTTGATGAAGGGTTAAAGGTTGACGGTGTGGAAATTGTGCCAACTAATGAATTTATGCGAATAGCTTTTCATGACTTGGCTAAGGAAAAAAATTATTCAGTGAACTAAGGTTAAAACGACATCATAATAAGTGGTGTCGTTTTTTTGGATATTTTTATATTTCGGTATAATTTAATTTTATACAAAATATGCTAATTATTAGATGAAAGTTCTACAAAGTTTACAAAAAACACATAAAATGACAGTAAAACAAATATAAGCTGTTGTATTATGTTTTATAAATGTGTATAATATAAAATGTGTCTGTAATAGTTCATGTATAATTATTGTGTTTTAACATGAATAAATTTTTTATCATGTAAAAAATAAAAATAATAACATGATAAATTAAAATATCATGCATATTTACATTGTGAAATGTTATGTATAATGGATAAAGCAGGATATTGACATGATTTATGTTTTTTGTAATACGAAAACAAAAAGTTTCAATATGAAAAATGTAATTTTCATGTATTAGTAAAAACAAATAATTAAAGGAGAATTAAAATGAAAACAAAAGATTTTATGAAAGGTTTAGCGTGTGGAATGACATTGCTAACAGTTACGTCAGTATTTGCGAGAACGGGAACGCCTCTAATTGAAGTTACTTATAGAGATATGAAAGTTTTCGTTGAGGGAAAAGAAGTGCAGCTTGAGTCGTCGGTAGAGCCGTTTATCTACAATGGGACTACATACTTGCCAATTAGAGCAGTGGGTGAGGCGTTTGGTAAAGAGGTTGAGTTTGATAGTGCCACAGGGCATGTATATATAGGTGACAAACCTATGGGCGATGTTGTTACTCTTGCTGAGGCAATGACGGGTGTACAAACGATAAATACTAGTTTAAGTACTATGACTTCAGTAAGTAGTAATTATGGTGGTACTGGTTGGATATATAATAAAGGTGAAAAAGTAGACTTTGAAAAACTTTATTATGCGAAGGATGGTTCAAAATCATCAAGTTTTTATGTAAATCAGAAATACCAGTCAATACGTTTTAGGTTGGCGATCCCTGAAAATTCTTCAGGAAGCAATTCGGGTGCAATAGTTATTGGAGATTACAATAATATGAGAGAAGGTATTTCTACTTACAATAAATCGATATATGATGTTGCATTATTTACTAGTGCGGATATTATTGGTGGAGTAGCATCTAGTAGTAGCGATATTTCGGTATCTTTCCTTAGTAATGAAAAAGTATATAGAGTACAACAAGGGTTTACTATTAGAGAGTATGAAGTTGATATAAGTGATGTGGAAGTATTATCAATATGGTTATCATCTACTAATATGTATATGCTTGATCCAGTTTTAGTACCTAAGCAATAACTAGCATATGGGGCGAAGCGTTCGCCCCGATCTGAACAATTAAGGAGAAACAATAATGATTAAAGGCGTATTGTTAACGCTGATAGCGTTTAGCCTAGTGGGTTGTAGCAGTGGGGAAGTGCCGTTGGTAGTGCTTGAGGAAAAGACGACACCAACGAGAGAAGCAACCCAAACGCAGCAGCAAGCAGAGCAACAAACGCTGTAACATTCGATTTAACGGAGCAGGAGATACTGCAGTTGTTGCATGATGCACATTTTAGCTGGGTTTGTTGCGGTGCGGGATATGAAATAGTGGATCGTTCTGATTATAGTAAGCAAGTTTATAATGAGGGAGATGGTTGGGCGAAAATGCCTGTAGAATCAAACTTAAATAGTTATAATGCACTAATGGGGCACATAGGACAATATTGGTCAACTGCTCAATCGCAGAAGTGGGTGGAAGAAACAGTGACAACAATTGATGGCGTATATTATACGTTTGATTCAGATGGTATTCATTGGCGATACTTATTTTCGGAGGGCGAGATAACAAGCACTTCGGTAAATAATGATGAAGTTAGTATTAAAGCGGTTATACCATGGTATTTTTGGTACAATGAAGATAAACGTATTGATGATGATTTTACAGCAACATTAGTATATGAAAATGGTAAATGGGTAGTGCAAGAACTATCTATTTAAGACTAAATAAACCTAGGAGGTTACAACAAAATGAAAAGAAAAAATTTATTTAGCAAGCTATTAGTAATGGGGCTTGTTGTGCTAAATGTGGGACAGGTGCAGGCGAGTAGTGCAAATGATACGGCGTTGAAGTTGTATTATGATATGTTGTCGCAAGAGAAGATATTGACGTTGCAAGAAAGTATAAGCTCAAATTATACAGGTACAGGGATAATAAATGCATCGGTGTTGGATTTTGATAATGATGGCGTTAGTGAGTTGTTTTTGTTAAGCAAAGTAGACAAATACAGGGAATATGATATTCAAGTTTACACAACAATTAATAATGAATTAAAACTTGCAAATGTAGAAACGATAAAAGCAGCTAATGATACGATAGCTTCTACATATTTGATAGAATCACAGGGGTCTTATTATATATATAATTATACTGTTTTAAAACCAGAGTGGTTTAGTGAGTTATATTATTTTGATAACGGAGAAATTAAGAAAGATTTTTTGTATGAATTAAGTGATATGTATGGAGATGACCCGATTTATGAGATGAATGGAAGGGCTATATCTGAAACAGAGTATAGACAATATTACAATGAAATAAAACAAATGCTAAATGATGGTAAATATTTATATTTTAGTGGTGGAGCTGCTGGGGCGGAGGCATATACAGAGGGGTCAGATGCACAATCGATATACAACGCCACACAAACCCTAAATCAACTTAAAACCCAAGTTTCCCAAATGTCATCACAGCCAACGACAACACAAGCATCAACACCAACTGTTGACATAAAAGACATGACCATAACTATAAACGGGGCAAAACACACAATAAAATCTTGTGAAATCGACAACACAAATTATGTTTACGTTCGAGATTTTGCCGAAATTTTATCACAAACAAGTAGCCCACTTGAAGTGGCTTGGAATAGCAACACATCATCAATTGAGTTAATCTCAAATGACCCAACAATCCAAAACTTTACCGAAACAGCAAGAACATCAAACAGTTTGCTAGGTACGTCAAATATATCAAAAGACAACCAAGTTATCACACTACAAACTTACACAAAAGACGGCAATACCTACTTCAAGTTGCGTGACTTGGCAGGGCTTGCAGGCGTATCAACAACTTGGGATGCAACAAACGGAACAGTAATAAAGTTGGACTAGCAATATACATGGGGTGAATTTTCGCCCCGATCTGAACAATAAGGAGAAACAATAATGATTAAAGGCGTATTGTTAACGCTGATAGCGTTTAGCCTAGTGGGTTGTAGCAGTGGGGAAGTGCCGTTGGTAGTGCTTGAGGAAAAGACGACGCCAACGAGAGAAACAGCCCAAACGGTGCAGCAAGCAGAGCAACAAACAGAACAAGCAAGCCAACAAGTTGACCCAGAGCCAGTTGAGGAAGTGGTGGAAGTAGACCCAAACGAAATAGCGTTGAAGTTGTATTATGATATGTTGTCGAAAGAGAAGATATTGACGTTGCAAGAAAGTATAAGCTTGAATTATATAGGTGAAGGGATAATAAATGCGTCGGTGTTGGATTTTGATAATGATGGCATTAGTGAGTTGTTTTTGTTGAGTACAGAAGGGGGATCTTGGGATTGTAATATACGAGTATATACAACAATTAATAATGAATTAAAACTGGCAGTTGGAGAGAGGGTAGAAACAAGTGGTTTAACAGGTTTTACGGGTTTGATGAAATCACAGGGGAATTATTATATATATACTGAGGATAGCCAAAGTCCAGAGTGGTTTAAGACGCTGTATTATTTAGATAGTGGAGAAATTAAAAAATACTTTTTATACCTATTTAACGACCAGATTCGTGATCCTATTTTTGAGCTAAATGGAAAGGTGATATCTGAAACGGAGTTTAGACAATATCGTGATGAAATAGAACAAATCCAAACTGATGGTGAATATTTGTTATCTTTAAATGGTAGAACTGGTTATGTGGATTTATATACAGGTGGGTCAGATGCACAATCGATATACAACGCCACACAAACCCTAAACCAACTACAATCTAAAATTTCAACCACTACCACACAAACAAATAACGCACCTGCTGAAATAGCAACAACTGCTGTAACATTTGATTTAACAGAGCGGGAAATACTGGATTTAATGAAAAATGCTCACTATACAAGCTTAGCATTAAGTGCAGAAAGTCTGGAGTGGAAAACTTATAGCAATGTAGTGAGTATTGGAACTCAATATTGGACATTGGAAAGTGTTGAAGCGACAATTAAAAATATATTGAGGCAAGAACATGGTTATTATAATGGAAGCGGTGACTCTCCATTAAACTATTTAATATATTCAGAAGGAAAAGTGACAGATATATCTGTACAAGGTGATGAAGTAATAATTACAGCATATATACCTCATGAGTATGAGACAGATAATACTGAAAAAGCAGTTCTTGTATATGAAAACGGCAAATGGGTCGTAAGTAATATGACGAATATTTGGCATGAGTGTTGGTATCTTCCTAATAGAGATTGGGGAATTTAGCTAATTCGGGGTTGATAAATAAAAATAGGATAATAGGGTGAATTTTTATCACAATATCGAAAAATAAGGAGAAACAATAATGATTAAAGGCGTATTATTAACGCTGATAGCGTTTAGCCTAGTGGGTTGTAGCAATGAAGAAGTCCCGTTAATAGTGCTCGAGGAAAAGACGACGCCAACAAGAGAAACAGCCCAGACGGAGCAACAGACGGAGCAACCAATCCAACAAGTTACCCCAGAGCCAGTTGAAGAAGTGGTGGAAGTAACCCCAAACGAAATAGCTTGGGGGCTGTATTATGATAAATTGTCGCAAGAAAATATATTGACGTTGGAAGCTTTTTTGGCATCAGACTATACAGCAACGGGTGTATTTTATGCTGAGGTGCTAGATTTTAATGGAGATGGCATAGATGAACTAGTGATTTTAAGGAATACTAGTGGGTTAGATAAGCAAGATGTTGAGGATGGCGTAGGAACAAGGTCTAGCCTGAATGGGTCTGGTGCAAAGATACATGTAGACGTTTTTGCGTTTAATGGAGAAGAATTAAAATTAGTGTTAGAAGAATCTTATCAAAATATTTATAGAAAAAGTATGGCATATTTTAGTTTATTTGCAACTAATACTGGATATAGATTTAAAGATTCTAATGAAAGTGTACATGGAGGATCGGAATATATTTATTATGATTTTGATGGGATAGAGTTTAGTAAGTTTAAGATAAGTTATAGAGGAAATATAATGATTACAGAGTATTCGCATACTGCGTATCAAGGAAATACAGAGAATGAGGTTACTATTTCAGAAGAACAATTTAATCAATATAGAGTTGACTATGAACCAGAAAATATATATAATCCATCATCTTATGAGTGGATGTTACCATATGAAGATGAGGGATATGATGATGCAGAGAGTATAATGTTAGAACCAGAAATATATACTGCAACTCAAACCCTAAACAAATTACAACCAAATAACAACTAATAAAGGAGAAAAACAATGATTAAAAGTTTATTATTAACACTAATAACATGTAGCCTGATGGGTTGCAGTAGTGAAACGTCTGACGTTCCGCCGATAATAATTGACCAAGCTGTATCGGGTGACGGAATAACGGTGGATAAACAGCCGATAGTTGAACAAACTGAAGAACCAGCAATCGAAGAAGCGGAAGAACCGACAGTTGAACCAGAAATTGAAGAAGTTGAAGAACCAATAGCTGAACCAGAAATTGAAGAAGTTGAAGAACCAGCAATAACTGAAACGGCAGAAGTTGAAGATACAACTATTTTTGAAATCGAACAAGCTCCAAGCTACATAGTGGCAATAGATGCAGGACATCAACGCTACGGAAACAGTGAACAAGAAGCGATTGGACCAGGGGCGACAACGACAAAAAACAAAGTAACTTCAGGTACAGCAGGAAAAACAAGCGGGCTTGCTGAATATGAGTTGAATTTAGATGTATCGCTAAAACTTAAACAAGCACTTATTGAAAACGGTTATGAAGTTGTTATGATTCGTGAAACGCATGACGTTGATATAAGCAACATGGAGCGTGCAATGATAGCAGACGAGGGCAACGCAGATATATTTCTTCGCATACATGCAAATGGTTCTGAAAACACATCAAAACAAGGCATGATGACGATATGCCCGACGTCGGCAAACCCCTATGTTGCACACTTGTATTCAGACAGCAGATATTTATCAGAAGTTGTTCTTGACAACATGCTTGCGTCAACAGGAGCTGTCAAAGATATGTTGTGGGAAACTGACACTATGAGTGGGATAAACTGGGCAACAATGCCAGTAACGATAATCGAAATGGGGTATATGAGTAACCCTGAAGAAGATTTGCTTATGGCTACGGACGAATACCAATGGAAAATTGTTGACGGTATTGTAAATGGAGTTAATAAATATTTTGAGTATAAAGAAGCTCAATAATAAGGAGAGAACATGAACAAGAAAAAATTTGCGATTGTAGGGGCAGTTTGTTTAATGGTGGGATGCTCATCGGATACAGATACGCTAACTGAATTTAGCACAACTATGCAATCGTTTGCAACTTTTGCACAACAAAACAATTTAGATCACATTATTGATTTACCAACTATAATTTTTGAAGCTAATGAAATAATTGATACCAAAGATACTGACAAAGTAGAGAGGTTTTTGTGGGAAATTGAGAAAATAGAAGAAGAATGTAACGAATTAATTGCGACGCAAAATGAGTACAAATTTTTGGCACAACACTATAATGAAAAGTGGAATAACCTTGATGCGTATGATTTCACGTTTGATTCATTGATGCAAGAAGTAACAACGTCTATAGACTATTACGAATTTGCGGGGGTTGAAATGCAGTTGGCACAGCTTGAAACTATATATCAACAATATTATTTGGGTGTTGAGGATAGAGCGGTTGAAGTTAGTGCTGTTCTTGATGTGCAACAAGGGGTGGCGACGTATATTTTGCCGCATAGCAACACGCAATATTTGACGATAGCAGATATTTCGCATTTGTCATCAACTCAGCTTAGAATAGCAAGAAATGAAATATATGCAAGACATGGAAGAATGTTTAATAGTAGCGATTTACAAACTTACTTTAACTCGCAAAGTTGGTATAGCGGAACTATTTCGGCGGAGAGCTTTTCGGACTCCACGTTAAGTGATATAGAAAAAACAAATGTTGAACTAATAAGCAACTATGAGTCGTCGCTTTCAGGTGGTTCAAGTAGTAGCTCAACTAGCACGTCAAGCAGTACTTCAAGTAGCACGACGGCATATAGAAACACTTATATATTGTCAAATAGCAATACAAAATATTTAAGCAACTCGGATATATCACATCTAAGTGATGCAAATCTTAGAATAGCGAGAAATGAAATATACGCAAGACATGGGCGAATGTTTGATAGTAGTGACTTGCAGACGTATTTCGATTCACAAATATGGTATAACGGAACGGTCTCGGCGTCAAAATTTTCGGATTCTGTGCTTAGTAATATAGAAAAAGCAAATGTTGAATTAATAAGTGCTTATGAAACAGCACGAGCAAACGGGACGGCAAGTACAAGTACGACAACATATTCAAGTTCTTCATCTTCGTATATGTTATCAAACAGCAATACCAAATATTTAGCATATTCGGATATATCACATTTAACAAGTGCTCAGCTTAGAATAGCGAGAAATGAAATATACGCAAGACATGGGCGAATGTTTGCTAGTAGTGACTTGCAAGAATACTTCAACTCGAAAAGTTGGTATAGAGGAACTATTTCGGCAGAAAACTTTTCGGAATCTGTGCTTAGTGATATAGAAAAAGCGAATATAGCGTTTATTAGTCAATACGAATAGGATAAATTTGGTCTACAGATGCTATACAAAATATTCCAAAAAGCAAGCGAAAGTTATACAAATTTTACAAAAAACACATATTATGACATAAAATAAAAATAATCTCTTGTTTTATTTTAATATAGTGTATATAATAATAAATAAGTTTTGAAATATTCATGTATAAAAAAGTTATAATAACATGATATAAATGATTGTCATGTTATTATTATAAATATTCATGTATATTGTGAATTGTAATATGTCTATAAATTTTAGAGAAATAAAAAAGGAGATTTTTGCGATATGAAAAGAAAGTTAGTAGCAACGCTACTTGCGATGATGTTAGTTAGCCAGCCAATATTAGCATCAAGCACAAATATAATGATTAATGGCGAGGTTATTTCGCTACCTGTAAGTGCGGTTAGGCAAGATGGAACAACACTTATTCCTGTTAGAGCAGTGGCGGAAAATTTAGGCTGTGAAGTAAACTGGATTGGGGAAACAAAAACAGTTGAAATAATTAAAGATAATACAGTAATTATATTAAAAATTGGTAGCAAAACAGCAACTGTAAATGGTTCACAAAAAACTTTGGATATAGCTCCGTTTCTTGATAACGGAACAACATTTTTACCTGTGAGCGTGCTTGCAGAGGCATTAAACTTGCCGTTGTTGTGGGATAGCACAACAAATACAGTGTTAATCAATTCTAGCACAGATGATTTAACAGTTGCAAAAAATGTTACAGAAAACAGCGTAGAAAGCCCATTTCTTCAGATGTGGGATGAATACGCCACCCCTATACATATAAAATTTTTAAAAAATAGTGTATAAAATGACAAAAAGGTCTTGCTATTTTTTTTTGATATATAATACGATTATCATTTAAAAACCGACATAAGCGGCAACTTATATGGTTTTTATCTGATATATACTTTCGCCGAAGTATATTTTCATATGTGCCTCTCTATGTTTATGAGCAAAAATAATAGGGGCACTTTTTAGCTTTTATATTGAAAAATTAGGCAAAATATGGTATTATATTACTATAGATAACGATAGAATAAAAGCAGATATTTCTCAAAGGGGAACACGTGGAACACGTTATATATATAGGGTATAGAAAAATTTTACTTATTTTTTTCTAAAGATAACAATAGAAACGTGGTACACGTGGTACAGTAGTCAAAAAAGTAAAAATGCACCACCTGTTCACACGGTTAACACAGTTTACACATTTACTATATAGTGTATAGAAAAATTTCTAATATATTTTTTTATATATAACATATATAATGTGTTAACTGTGTTAACCCTATAATCTAAAACACAAAAAACTATCTTTACCCCTATACATATTAGAAAATAATGGTAAAATTATAACTCTAATATGTGTAGGGGCATTTTTATGCTCCAAAATAGATAGGAGGTGAAGTGAATGAAAAAAGGAAATAAATTTAGAATAT
>LNZQ01000050.1 GCA_002007315.1 Epulopiscium sp. Nele67-Bin004 | reverse complement strand
ATCACTTTCCCGCAATTGAGAAAGTGATTACGTATGCCCGAGACCGGAATCGAACCGGTACGGGAGTTAAGTCCCGCAGGATTTTAAGTCCTGTGCGTCTGCCAGTTCCGCCACTCGGGCATCTTACTTTTTTATAATAGCACAAGTGTTGACATTTGTAAAGGACTATTTTTCATTTACATCCTGTTTATTTGTTAAAGGTTGTCTAAATAATAGTGATTTTAATGCAGTTGCATCAAAAGGAAATATTGGGTACAAATAACTGCCACCTGTTAGAGTTTTTGTTGACACTAAAACGACAGTATTTATAACAACTCCAGCTAACAATCCTTGCCATCCAAATAATCCAACTAAAATTAATAACAAAATTCTTGCAAATTTTATACTATATCCAAATTCGACACTCGGTTGAGTAAAGCTTGATAATGCAACAACTGCCATATAAAAAATTGAATGTGGTATAAGCCAGCCAGTTTTTACAGCATATTCCCCTAATATCAACCCACCTATAACTGATAAGGACGAGCCCAAATTTCCTGGGGTGTTGAGGGACGCAATTTTGAGGGAATCTATGGATACTTCAAGTATCAAAAATTGTATCACTAGCGGAACAACAATAGCATCTGTCGGGATAATAAATTCAAACCACTCTGGTATCCAATGTTGATTGTTAATCAATAGGCAATAAACAGGAGTCAAAAATACGTTCATCAACATAACCAAGCCACGTACCAACTTTAGATAGTTCCCCGTCATAACTGGCAAATAAAAATCGTCTACATCTTGAGTAAAATCTAAAAATCCAACTGGCAAAATCATAGCCGATGGAGTGTTATCAATCAATAAAACGATTTTACCTTCCATTATTTGTGCCGATGCAACGTCTGGACGTTCAGTATATCTTGCACGTGGCAAAGGGTTAAGCCACGAATTTTTGTTTAATGCCTCAACCAAACTTTCATCAGTAATAGTTAGTGCATCAACTTGCAACGTTTGAATTTTATCCCTAATCATATTTAGCGTTGCTTGATCAACTTTATCTGACATATAGCCAATAGCTACATCCGTTTGTGAAATCTTCCCAACGTTAAACATCTCAAACGTTAGATGCGGGTCACGGATACGACGCCTAATTAATGCTGTGTTAAAAACTATAGTTTCAACAAAACCATCTCTTGCACCTCGCAAAACTTTTTCATTTGACGGTTCATCAATTCCCCTCGTTGGATAAGTTCTAAGATCAAGAAGTGCCGCCGAATCTGACCCCTCAAATAAAACTATAGTTTGTCCTGACAGCAACGCTACAACAAGTTTTTGTATATCAGTTTCAGTCCCAGCCTCAATCGCACTTATTGCATAATCAACAAGTTGCTGAGCATCTTTTATATTTCCAACTTTTTCTTGACCTAGTGCCAAAATATCACGTCGCACATATTCAAGGTTGGTATCTTTTGCAAATCCATCAATAAAAAAGAGATGAAACTCCTTGTCATATATTTTGACAACTTTTTTTAGTATATCAAAACTTTTGTCAAAGGGTAAAATCTCTTTAAATGTATTTATATTCGTCTGTACGCTCGAAGATAATTTCTTGTTTTGCGTCATATATTCACCCACTTTTACCATTTTATCGGCTTATTGTTTGTCAAAAAGTGGTTTTATATGCACTCTACAAAAAACTAAGTATCTTCTCAAGTTCTTCTTTAATATAACCTGCAACTAAACCTATCATTTGAGTAGACGAACCATCTTTATAATATGACTCAAACGCATTGTAGTACTCTTTTCTATCTGCAAATTTGACGTTTATAGGTAAATATCCACCTTGCATTAGCATTAAATTCATAATTAATCGTCCTGTACGCCCATTTCCATCAATAAAAGGGTGTATTCCCCTCAATTGCATTTGAGTTATAAGTAAAGTCAATCATAAATTCATCTCTCAAACGTTGTAATTCCCCTGAAGTTAATGGCCGTTTTTTGCTTAGTTGCATTTTCAAGTCATCTATTTCATCTAACAAATTTTGCATTTACTTACACCTCCTGAATATATTATAATTTATACTAGCTAGTATCGTCTAGCAATAACTTGTTTTGAGAGGAGAAAATTTAAGCATGAATAAAAAACTGTTAGTAATTTTGGGTGCTACACTAATAATTTCACAACTTATTTTTATATCTAATAGAAATATCTTTACTAGTAGGGTAGAAACTGAAGAACCCAAAGTTTATGATATTATTTCTAACGCACCTGATAATATTATACTTCCAGATGAAGATATTTCTATATCAACTACTCCTAATATAGAAATAGTTGAAGAAGTTATACCAACAATTCAAGAAGTTTTAACAGGGGTAACGGCAGTTATTCCAACTAATGTATTAGATAGTATGCTTGGAAAATCTTTACCTAACATTGAATTTGCAGATACGTTATCATTGGTGACCGTACGTTATGTAGATTATGATGGAAATGACCAAATAGGTGATTTGGTAGTTCATAGAGATTTAGCAGACGAAGTGTCAGAGATTTTTACTGAAATTTATGAGGCACGATTTCCTATATACAATATTGACCTAGTTGACAAATATGATGCCGATGATAACTTGTCAATGATTAACAACAATACTTCAGCATTTAATTATCGCATGATTGCAGGCACAAACACGTTATCCAACCATTCATACGGTCGCTCTATTGATATTAACCCACTTGTTAATCCTCATGTTATAGGCGGAGTATCATACCCATCACTTGGTGCACAATATATCAACCGAAGTTTGGACGAACCTGGCATGGTCAAACAAGGAGACGTAGTATACAACGCCTTTACTAGTCGTGGCTGGAGTTGGGGCGGACATTGGAATAATCCAGATTATCAACACTTTGAAAAATAAATTTGCCCATAAAAAAGATGATACCTTATATCGCATAAAGTACCATCTTTTTTAACGTCCCCACAGGGATTCGAACCCCGGACCCACGCCTTAGAAGGGCGTTGC
Organism: Epulopiscium sp. Nele67-Bin004; assembly: GCA_002007315.1. The sequence goes on along the minus strand of LNZQ01000050.1, from coordinate 155 downwards.
TCTATCCAGCTGAGCTATGGAGACACGCAAAAATTTGGCAGCCACCTACTCTCCCAGTCCGTCTCCAGACAAGTACCATCGGCCGACTTTGGCTTAACCTTCGTGTTCGGTATGGGAACGGGTGTTTCCCAAAGTCGCATCGCCACCAAAAAATT
>LNZQ01000049.1 GCA_002007315.1 Epulopiscium sp. Nele67-Bin004 | reverse complement strand
AGCCCAAGATGCCGACCCCATCCTCGCCTATATGTCCAAGATGATACACGAAGCAAAAAGCAGTGGACTATCGCTAAGAAAGGAGGCCTTCGCCGCCTCGGGAGCTAAGATTTCGCTCTTCCAAGGGGTCGAAACCTGGTTTGAACGCATAAATGAGTACGCAGCCAAGAAAGGCATAGAAATTGAACACTACATAAATTCTTCGGGCATAAAGGAAATGATTGAGGGCACTTCGATAGCTCGCCATTTTAAAAAGATATATGCTTGCAGCTTTCTCTACGACGTAGATGGAATTGCCTACTGGCCTGCCGTAGCAGTTAATTACACTAATAAAACTCAGTTTATATTTAAGATTAACAAAGGCATAGACACCGTTTTCGACAGCGAGAAAATCAATCAATTCATCAAACCCGATATGCCCAAGTAGCAATTTATGTAACAACAATGGCAGCATATCAAGTAGCAATTGAAGCAGGCATCACACCCAAAGCTGTAGCAGGGTTTAGTGCAGGCGAATACAGTGCATTGGTAGCTAGTGGAATGCTCAGTTTTGAAGAATGCTTAAAAATAATTGACTATAGAGCAAGCTGTATGGCCGAAGCAGCAGCAACAAAACCAGGTGTAATGCGTTCTGTATTAGGCGTTGAGGCTGATACTGTATATGCAGTTTGTGATGATGTAAATAAAGATTATCCAACAGTAGAAGTTGTGGTGGCAAACGATAATTGTCCAGAACAAGTAACAATATCGGGCACAAAAGAAGCTGTGGACGAAGTATCTCAAGTCCTAAAAGTCAGTGCAAGAAGAATTATTCCACTAAAAGTTGGCGGTGCATTCCACAGCCCAATGATGGATGGAGCAAAGGATAAACTCAAAAAGTTTATTGAACCAATTGAATTTGCACCCCCAACAATTCCTATTGTAAGCAATGTAAGTGCAAATTATATGGATAATACAGAAGCAAAGAAATTTATTCCAAAACAAGTAGCCAGCACTGTAAAGTTTAGACAATCCATAAATAAACTGATTGAAGACGGATTTGATACATTTATCGAAGTAGGCGTAAAGCGTACTGTCATCGGGTTCGTGCGTGTCATTGACGCAAATGCAAAGACATTCAACATTGACGATACAAAATCACTAGAAAAAACTCTTGCAGGATTAAAAAATAATTAATAAGGAGTGAACTATGCTGCTGTACTTTTTGTAATAAACCTTTTTATATACAATCAAGTCGGTGTCAGCGGCAGTTTATTCATCATCTTCACATCATCACAACTTGAGAAACGACAATGGCTTCAAGGTTAAAGACATGTTTAGGCATAGCAGCACAATCAGTAGCTTATTAGAGCTTCAACATTAGCTACAGCTCAATTAAAGAAGCCTCTTGTAGAGAAATATTTTTAAAAAATACTCTTTCCACCATTGCGTTATTCTTGCCAAACAGTGTTTTAAGTTTTGATAATTTTAAACACTTCAAAATTGCCTCTTTAATGTATAAGGTGCTCCGTAGTCTAGCACCTCCCCTGTTAAATGAGTTCATTAAGCTAAGAGCAGATAGCGGCTTGTGCGGGGACACCAGGGCCTCTGCCAGGGGGGACTGCGAGGTGCCCTTTAGATGCCGTGTTTTCTGTTATTGGCATAAATGTTGGAACAGCCGACTACTTGCGATTAGGGAATGTCCCACATATCATGCTTTTAAAATCACTTTGAGGAGATAGCTCAAGGCAAATCAAACATGTAGTCATAACTAACCTGCTTGTAGCCTCCATCCTGCTTTTCCTATTGTTTCCTCGCTTTATGTGTGCTGTCCAACCGGACCTGCGACCATATGTAATCACCACTCTACCACCCCAATCAGATATGTGACCATCATGTTTAATCATGTTAAAATGGGCAATGTGCAATTAATATCATGGGCAATTGTGCAATTACTATGAGAAATGTACAATCTATAATATATCATGGATATATGTGCAGTCATCATGGGCAACATGCAGTCACCATCAGCACAAAGCACTTCATAATTGATGTTGGGTTTTATGTGGAATCACCATGGGTAATGTGCAATTAATAACAGCACAAAGCACTTTACATATATGTGCAATCAGTATCATGGACCCTGCAATCCAGCACACTGCACTTTAGAATAATTTCTATAATATTTAATATTGCACTCAGCACTTTCTCTTCCCATGCACTGTGATGGTTGCTTGGTTTCACCTATACAAACATTTGTCAATTATCATGGCTTTTCTTTCATTACTTTAGTATGTGTTTTGGTGTTTTGTATGGTGTTCTAGATTCTGTTCAATCTGTTTTCCATCTTGGCTTTCTGACGTTAGCCTAATATTTTCTCTGGACTTCTGCTGTGGAACAGAATGTCACTGTCAGTCTTACTCAGAACTCCTCGTAATATCCAACCCCATCAAGAGACACAACTTTGACTTCCTGGATTATATCAAGTGACATTGATTTTTAATGTTCAGTATGAACATTGAACTATTTTCCCCTACAGAATGCATATGGGAACTGTTGTGTGTGTAGAGTTAGGAAAAGATCATGGATAGAGAAAAGCGTGGGACAACTAAAGCACTCAGTCAGCACTAAGGAAACCCCCTATTCCCTTTAAGACTGTAAAACGCTTCAATTTGTGCTTGCTCCTGAGTTAAACCTGTTTCCATCATTTTAGCGATCAATCTCATCATTTTGTCATAATCAAACGGCAACACTTTTTTGAACTTTGGTAAATATCCGCTAAAGTCATCAAGTATTTGTTTCGCTTTTTCGCTACCTGTTTTTTCTGCGTGTTCTTCTATCATAGTTTTCAAGTTTTTGATATCATATTTATCTTCAACTTTATCAATAGATACCATCGCTTTATTTACTCTTAAATAAAACTCATTGTGTTCATCAAGCACATACGCAATCCCTCCAGACATACCTGCCCCAAAGTTTTTGCCCGTTCTTCCAAGCACAACGACCATTCCACCTGTCATATATTCACAACCGTGGTCACCAACACCTTCAACAACTGCCGTAGCTCCTGAGTTTCTAACCCCGAAACGCTCTCCAGCAACACCGCTGATGTATACTTTACCTTGAGTTGCGCCATACAATGCAACGTTTCCAGTTACGATGTTTGTACTCTTATCAAAAGTTGCATCTTTAGATGGATACACAATTATTTGACCACCAGATAGACCTTTACCTAAATAGTCATTTGTATCACCTGTTAATTCAAGCGTCAACCCTTTAGGAATAAATGCCCCAAAACTTTGCCCAACACTTCCTGTACATTTTACAGTAAATGTGTCGTCCTCAAGCTCATTTTGATAGCGTTTTGTTATTTCAGATCCAAAAATTGTCCCAAGACTTCTATCCAAATTGTTTACATCAATTTTGATAGCTTTTTTCATTCCTTTTTCAAACGCCGATTTAAACCCTGGTATAATTTTAGCCATATCCGTAGTTGACTCAAGTTTGAAGTCGTATTTATCGCCTTCTCTATAACTTACGCAATTGTCCTCAACCAACGGGTTAAATAACAATCTTGATAAGTCAATTTTGCTTGCACGTTTAGTTAAGTTATCTTTTCTCATCTCAAGTAAATCTACGCGTCCAACAAGTTCTTCAACTGTTCTAACCCCAAGTTTCGCCATAAACTCACGAAGTTCTCTAGCCATAAACAACATAAAGTTTTCAACGTATTCAGGCTTACCAGTGTATCTACTTCTAAGTTCTGGATTTTGCGTTGCAACCCCTGTCGGACACGTATCAAGGTTACAAACTCTCATCATAACACAGCCAATAGCCACTAATGGACCTGTCGAGAATGAAAATTGCTCCGCTCCAAGCATCGCCGCAACTGCAAGGTCACGCCCACTCATCATCTTGCTGTCTGCCTCAAGTTTGATACGGCTTCTAAGCCCGTTCATTATAAGCGTTTGGTGAATTTCCGCAACTCCAAGTTCCCAAGGCATACCTGCGTTTAATATAGATGTTTTTGGTGCAGCACCTGTTCCACCGTCATATCCACTTATAGTGATGTGCCCTGCCCCAGCTTTTGCAACACCTGCTGCAACCGTTCCAACACCTGCATCTGAAACAAGTTTTACTGAAATTGTTGCATGACGGTTTGCATTTTTCAAGTCATAAATAAGCTGTGCCAAGTCTTCAATTGAATAAATATCATGGTGTGGTGGCGGACTTATAAGCCCTACCCCTGGTGTTGAATATCTAGTTTTTGCAACCCAAGGATAAACTTTTGCTCCTGGCAAATGTCCACCTTCTCCAGGTTTTGCCCCTTGTGCAATTTTAATTTGGATTTCTCTCGCACTAACTAAATATTTGCTTGTTACCCCAAATCTAGCTGATGCAACTTGTTTTACAGCACTGTTGCGGTTTGGCTCATTTGGAACAACTTTGTAACGTTCTTCTTCCTCGCCACCTTCACCTGTGTTGCTTTTTGCTCCAAGGTTGTTCATAGCAATTGCAAGCGTTTCATGTGCCTCTTTACTTAATGCACCATAGCTCATAGGTCCTGTGCTAAATCGTTTAACAATTTCTCTCTCGTCTTCAACTTCATTTATATCAATTCCGCCGTCTTCCATAAACTTAAAGTCTAGCAAACTACGCAAATGACTTACATGTCCGTTGTTAACTTTACTCGTATATTGTTTAAACAAGTCATAATCACCAGTTCTAACTGCTTGTTGCAACATAAATAACGTTTCTGGTGTATACAAATGGTCTGCTTTACCTGCACGCATTTTGTGTATACCGTTGCTTTCAAGTTGGCTTGACGTGTCAAGTGAAAGTGGGTCAAACGCTGCTTTGTGATGCACGCTTACATCATCTTCAATATCGTCAAGATCTATCCCCTCAACACGTGTTGGCGTTCCAACGAAATATTTTTCGATAACTTTTGAAGAAATACCTACAGCTTCAAAAATTCTACTTCCTTGATAACTTTGGATAGTTGAAATTCCCATTTTTGACGCAATTTTTACTATCCCATCGATTACGGCTTTGTTATAATCACTTACAGCAACATAATAATCTTTGTTTAGTAGCTTTTTGTCTACCAAATCTTTTATCGTGTTGTGTGCAAGATATGGGTTCACGGCTGCTGCACCAAATCCAAGCAACGTCGCAAAATCATGCACGTCTCTAGGGTCTGCACTTTCAAGAACAATCGTTAGTGCCGTACGTTTGCGAGTTTTTACAAGGTGGCTTGAAACTGCCGAAACTGCAAGCAGTGATGGTATCGCTTTGTGATATTCATCAACGCCTCTATCCGATAATATAACTACATTTGCCCCATCACGATAAGCTCTATCAACTTCAACTAACATTTGCTCCAACGCTTTGTGCAAGTTCTGATTTTTGTAGTATAGTATAGAAACTGTAACTATTTTAAATCCTGCTTTGTTCATATGCTTAATTTTTAGCAAGTCAACTTCTGTCAAAATCGGGTTGCTTACTTTTAGAGCACGACAGTTTTCAGGTTGTTCCATCAATATGTTACCTTTTGCACCGATGTATACACTTGTATCTGTAACAACTTTTTCACGTATCGCATCAATTGGTGGATTTGTAACTTGTGCGAAACGTTGCTTAAAGTAATTTGCAAGTTTAGGTTGATTTTCGCTTAATGGTGCAAGCGGAGTGTCATCACCCATTGCCCCTGTCGACTCAATACCGTTTTTAGCCATCGCCAAAATACACTCTGTCGTATCTTCATAACCATATCCAAAAGCTTTTTGAAGTCTTAAAAGCTCCTCATCTGAATATTCAACTGGTCTAATAGCTGGTATTTGCAGTGATGCAAGTGACACTAAATACTTGTCAAGCCATTCCCCATAAGGTTGTCTTGTCGCATAATCTTCCTTTAAATTGCTATCATCAATCAGTTCACCTTTGTTTAGGTCAACTAACAACATTTTTCCTGGGCGAAGTCTGTCTTTAAGTTCAACATTTTTTTCTGCAATAGGTAGAACCCCTACTTCGCTTGACAAAATAAGTCTATCATCTTTCGTTACATAATATCTTGACGGTCTAAGTCCATTTCGGTCAAGTATTGCACCCATAACGTCCCCATCGCTAAATAATATCGCAGCTGGACCGTCCCAAGGTTCAATCATTGTTGCATAATATGCATAAAAATCACGCTTAGTTTTAGACATTTGATTATCATTTGCCCATGGTTCAGGAATAGTCGCCATAACAGCTTGCGGTAAATCTAGCCCATTCATAACCATAAACTCCAGCGAGTTATCAAGCATCGCACTATCAGACCCTTCAAGGTCAACAATTGGGAAAACTTTTTCTATTTCTTTACCTAAGTAATCGCTTGTAACTGTTTCTTCACGTGCAATCATAAGGTCAGCGTTCCCTTTAATTGTGTTAATTTCACCGTTGTGAAGTATCATTCTATTTGGGTGTGCACGTTTCCAGCTAGGCATAGTGTTAGTTGAGAAACGGCTATGAACCATACCAATTGCCGAAACATAATCTTCGTCCATCAAATCTAAATAAAACTGACCAAGTTGTGCAACCAAAAACATACCTTTATATACAATTGTTCTGCTTGATAAACTACAAACGTAAGTGTCAGCTGTTTTAGCCTGCTCAAATACACGTCTAATCAAATATAGCTTACGGTCAAAATCTGCACCTTCTTTAATGTTTTTTGGCTTTTTAAGAAACGCTTGCCAAATTGATGGCATACAATCAAATGCAACTTTCCCTATAACTGCTGTGTCAACTGGCACTTGTCGCCACCCTAAAAATTGCCCACCTTCTTTTTTTGCAATCATTTCAAATAATTTCATTTCTTGCTTGCGAGTATTTTCATTTTGTGGAAAAAAGAACATTCCTACCCCATATTCACGTTCATTTCCTATTTTATATCCAAGTTTTTTTGCTTCCTTACTAAAAAATTTATGGCTTACTTGCACCATAATTCCAACACCATCACCTGTTTCCCCACTTGCATCTTGCCCTGCTCTATGTTCAAGAGTTTCAACAATTTTTAAAGCATCAATAACAGTTTGATGCGTCTTTCTTCCTTTTATATCTACAACTGCTCCTATTCCGCAATTGTCATGTTCAAAACTACTATCATATAATCCGATATTGCCTTTTGCCTCAGTAAAATTTATCACTACCCTAGCCCCTTTCTATTTTGTATAAAAAAACAGACGTACTCATAACAAGATTTACTTATTTGAGAACGTCTGCGTCCTTTACGCTACATTATAATCTATTTTTCAATCATTTGCAATACGTAGGTAGTACTAACTTCTATTTTGTATACAATTTTTCAAGTCTATCCATTGCTTCAATTACATTTTCTCTCATTCCAAATGCTGAAATTCTAAAGAAACCTTGCCCGTTTGTTCCAAAGCCAACGCCTGGAGTTCCAACAACGTAAATTTCATTTAATAGCTTGTCAAAAAACTCCCAAGAGTCTAGCCCATCTGGACATTTAATCCAAATATATGGTGAGTTGTCTCCACCTACAAACCAGAAACCTAATTTTTCGCAAGTTTCTCTGATGATTTTTGCATTTTCAAGGTAATAGTTAACGTTTTCTTCAATTTCTTTTTTACCTTGCTCTGTAAATACTGCCGCTGCACCTTTTTGAATGATGTATGGCACACCGTTAAATTTAGTAGTTTGACGTCTTAACCAAAGTTTGTTAAGTTTCGTTCCTTCACACACAAGGTCATGTGGCACAACTGTGTAACCACATCTTGTTCCTGTAAATCCTGCTGTTTTTGAGAATGAACAAAACTCGATTGCACAAGTTTTTGCTCCTTCAATTTCAAAAATACTTGTTGGTAGTGACTTGTCTTTTACAAAAAATTCGTAAGCACTGTCAAACAAAATAACTGCATTGTTTGCATTTGCATAGTCAACCCAAGCTTTAAGTTGCTCTCTAGTGTATGTTGCACCTGTTGGATTGTTTGGTGAACACAAGTATATTAAATCGCCACCGTTTCCGTCTTCTGGCATTGGCAAAAAGCTATTTTTTTCATTTCCATCAAGTAAGTTGATTTTGCGACCTTCCATAGTGTTTGTATCAAGATACGTTGGATACACTGGGTTTGGAATAAGTGCTGTTCCATCTGCAAAAATGTCTAATATGTTTCCAAGGTCACTTTTTGCTCCATCACTTACAAAAATTTCGTCTGCCTCAAGCTCCACACCTTTTGATTTGTAATATTCTTGTAGAGAAAGACGCAAGAAGTCATATCCTTGCTCTGGTCCATACCCTCTAAAAGTTGCTGGGTCAGCCATTTCTGCAACTGCACTTTGCATAGCGTCAACAACTGTTTTTGTAAGTGGCAACGTAACGTCACCTATACCAAGTCTAATTACTTTTGCTTCTGGATTTGCTGCTTGAAACTCGTTTACTTTTTTTGCTATCGTTGAAAACAAATAGCTTTCTTCTAATTCTAAAAAATTTTTATTAATTTGCATTTGTTATTCTCCTTTAAAATATATAAATTAAACCTCAACTGTACCTTCAAAAGCTTTTGTCGCTCCACCTGTCATAAAAACAGTTTCGTCAGTATAGTTTATAGTTAAATCTCCACCTATTAAATGTACAATTATATCTGTATTTTTTTCAGCTTTGCCACAAAGAACCGCCGCAACAGCAACTGCACATGCCCCTGTTCCACATGCAAGCGTTTCACCGCTTCCACGCTCCCACACTCGCATTTTCAAACTTCCATCAGACAACACTTGTACAAACTCCGTATTCACTTGCTCTGGGAATATTTCGTTTTTCTCGAACTTAGGACCAATTTGGGCTAAATTCAAATCATTTACATCTTCATCAATAAAAATTACACAGTGAGGGTTACCCATAGACACGCATGTAACGTTGTATTGCTTCCCATCAACTGTTATTTCACGGTCAACAATTATATCACCATCTAAAGTTGTAGGAATGTCTTTTGGTGCCAAAATAGGGCTACCCATATCAACTTTAACACTTTCAACTTTATCATTTTTAATTGTCATATCAAGATATTTAATTCCACTAAGCGTTTCAATGCTTACTTGGTCTTTTTGAACGATTTTATTGTCATACAAATATTTCCCAACGCATCTAATTGCATTTCCACACATTTTTCCTTCGCTACCATCTAAGTTAAACATACGCATTTTTGCATCTGCAACATCTGAACTGCATATCATAACGATACCATCGCCGCCGATACTAAAATTGCGATGCGATAACTTAATCGCTACATCTGCAGGGTTGTCTAATTCTTTTTCCATACAATCAAAATAAATATAATCATTTCCTATTCCATGCATTTTCCAAAAATTCATTTTCTCACTCCTCAAGCGTTGATTTTACTAATCCTAAAAACATTGGGTGTGGCTTGTTTGGACGACTTTTAAACTCTGGGTGAAATTGTGCTGCAACATAATATTTGTGCCCATCAAGCTCCACTGCCTCAACCAAACTTTCATCTGGTGATGTCCCACTTATAACAAGTCCTTGTTGCTCAACTAAATCTTTATACTTATTGTTAAATTCAAAACGATGTCTATGTCTTTCTGTTATCGTGCTTGACCCATACAACTCTTTAAGTTTAGAGTTATCTTTAAGCTTACAGTCATACTTACCAAGACGCATTGTGCCACCTTTGTTAGTAATCTCTTTTTGGTCTTCCATAATGTGGATTACAGGGTTCGTTGTGTTTTCATCAAATTCCATTGAGTGTGCATCATTAAGCCCTAGCACGTTTCTTGCAAATTCAATAACAACAACTTGCATACCAAGACAAATTCCTAGGAACGGAACGTCATTTTCACGAGCATATTTACACGTTTCAATTTTTCCTTCAACACCACGGTCTCCAAATCCACCTGGCACAACAATTCCATCTATATCTTTAAATATTTCGTGGCTTGTTTCGCTTGTCACTTCTTCGCAGTCTATCCAACTTATGTTAACATTTGCCCCACACATAAACCCAGCATGTCGCAAGCTTTCACTAACCGAAAGATATGCATCATGAAGTTTTACGTATTTCCCAACAATTGCAATATTTACAGACTTTTTAGCCGAATAAATATTGTCCACCATTTGTCGCCACTCAGTTAAATCAGGTTGCTTTGTATCAAGTTTTAGCTCTCTACAAACTACATCGTCCAAACCTTTTTCATGCAACATAAGCGGAACTTCATATAGCGAGTCAAGCGTTGTATTTTGTATAACACAGTCCGTTGGCACATTACAAAATAGCGAGATTTTTTCTAATATATCAGATGGTATTTCCTCATCTGCTCTCGCAACTATAATATTTGGCGAAATCCCTATCGAACGTAATTCTTTTACCGAATGTTGCGTAGGCTTGCTTTTGTGTTCTCCACTCGATTTTATATATGGAACTAGCGTTAGATGTATAAAAATACAATTTTCACGACCAACTTCTAAAGATATTTGTCTAATACTTTCAAGGAACGGTTGAATTTCGATATCTCCAGTTGTTCCTCCAATTTCTGTTATAAGTATATCACTATTTTCAGCACTCGAATATATAAATTCTTTTATGACATTTGTAATATGTGGTATAACTTGAACTGTTTGCCCAAGATATCCGCCACTTCTTTCTTTATTTAGCACATGATAATATATTTTACCAGAGGTTAGGTTTGAATGTTTGTTTAAATCTTCATCAATAAATCTCTCATAATGTCCCAAATCTAAGTCTGTTTCCGCTCCATCTTCTGTTACAAACACTTCTCCATGTTGATATGGACTCATCGTTCCTGGGTCTACGTTCATATATGGGTCCAGCTTTTGTGCAGTTACTTTCAGTCCTCGTTGTTTTAGCAGACGTCCTAAACTTGCTGCTGTAATACCTTTTCCAAGACCTGATACTACACCCCCTGTTACAAAAATAAATTTACTCATACTTGCTCCTTTCATCAACTAACTTCATAGTTTTGTATAATGGTTTCAGATATTTCTTTTCTAGTTCTTCGTGTATCCATAGCTTCTTTTTCTATATATTTGTGTGCTTGTAACTCGCTCATGCCCTTCTCTATTAGTATACATTTTGCCCTACTAATAATTCTAATATCATCAATTTTTTTATTTAGTAGTGTGTTCTCACGTTCTAATAGCCTCAATCTATTATATGTTACTTTAGCAATATTCAAAGATGTTTCTAGTATTTTTTTATTTAGTGGCTTTGCAACCATTATTACACCTAATTGTTCAACTTTACTAGCAATTTGTTCATAATGTTCTGACCCAACCATCAAAATAACTTGTGTAGCACCTTGGCAAGCGATATCTTTAGCTAATTTTTCACCTGTTTCATCTTTTAGTGGCGTGTTTATAATAACAATATCTATTTTTCTTTCTAAAAGTAATCGCCTTGCTTCACTACATGAATGACTAGTGTATATCTCATGCGAGACTGGTAACATATCAGATAATACTTCTTTGCTTGGTTGTACATATGAGACCATTAAAACATTTAGCATCACACGCATCCTCCTTAACAACAACTATAATTTGCAAAAATATTCCTTAGTATAAAAATCTTTTTTGTCTTCACAGTCATAGTAATTTTGTAATTCTAGTTCTTTAATAGTTATATATTTTGCCACAAATTCTTCTCCTAATACTTCTTTTACAAACAAAGAATTTTTTGCTTTTGATATTGCTTCTTCCAAACTTTGTGGCAACATTTCTATTTTTGTATTTTCGTCTTCAAGTTTAAGGTTATTTTCTATTCCATAGATCCCAGCCGATAGCACTAACGCAAATGCAATATAGGGGTTTGATGCACCGTCTGGCGAACGTAGCTCAATTCTAGTTTTTGTATCTCCTTGTGCTGGGATACGAATTAATGCCGATCTATTTTGATGTGACCAAGATACATAATCTGGAGCTTCAAATGCACCAAGTCTATCATATGAATTTACAGTCGAGTTTAAAAATAATGTTATTTCTGAAATTCTAGCTAAAATTCCAGCTATGAAACTATCTCTAACATCTTGTTCTAAATGCTGTTTTGAAAAAACATTTCTACCATTTTTCATTAGAGAAATATTTATATGCAATCCGCTACCACTTTTGCCTTCCAAAGGTTTTGGCATAAATGAAGCAAAAAGCCCATGTCGTGCTGATATAATTTTTACAACATTTTTAAATGCAAGCAAATTATCTGCACATGTCATAGCGTCGCTATATTTAAAATCTATTTCATTTTGCCCCGGACCTTGCTCATGGTGAGAAGTTTCTGGCATCAAGCCCATCTCACTTAACACTAAGCAAATTTCACGTCGAACATCTTCGCCTTGGTCAAGCGGAGCAACGTCAAAATACGTTCCATTATCAATAGGAGTATATGTTGGTTCTCCATAATCATCTAATTTAAAAAGATAAAACTCACTTTCAGAGCCTATTCTTGCCCCATATCCCATTTTTGAAATTTTTTTAATTACATTTCTAAGTATATTTCTACTATCTCCTATATATATAGAACCATCGGCATATTTGATATCGCAGAAAAATTTTATCACACAACCTGGTTCTGGTCGCCAAGGTAGAGCGGTCAGTGTTGTTGCGTCTGGAAATAAAAATAAATCAGAACGACTTACTTCTTCAAAACCCCTAATAGAGCTTGCATCAAAAGAAATTCCTCGTTCAAATGCGTCTTTTAACTCTGTTGGCATAATTGAGATGTTTTTGTGTACACCAAACGGGTCACAAAATGCTAATCTTATAAATTTTACGTCGGCTTCTTGTGCAAAATTTAGTATATCATCTACCATCGTCCCTAAGTCCTCCTAAATTTGTATAAAAAAAAGTTCATCACTTGATGAACCTAAAATGTTCTCTACTTATTATAGAACAAATTATATGTTTGTTCAATAGATGTCGATAAATTTTTCCATTTAATTAGTATTATACTATTTATGACAATTTTAACAAATCTAACTAGTACTATTATAGAAATTATCTTTATTATAAACAATAATTTTTGTATAGTTACACAAATAAATTTATATAGTTTATATATTATTATATATGTACATAGTAAAAATTACCGAAATATTACATATTTTATACAAAATTCAAATTTAGTATTGAAATAGTAATCAAAGTTTGATACAATTCATAAATATAAATTATAAAAAGTTTTCGCACAAAGGCGTGCATTTTATCTATGACAAAGTTTAGGATAAAATGCACGCTTTTTTATTGGAAAGGAGAATGTTTATGGATTTTGGAATTTGGTTTTTAATCGGTGCAGCACTAGTATTTTTTATGCAAGTCGGCTTCGCAATGGTTGAATCAGGATTCACTAGAGCAAAAAACTCTGGAAATATTATAATGAAAAACTTAATGGACTTTTCGATGGGAACGATGGTGTTTGCATTGCTAGGTTATAGTTTGATGATGTCGGAAAATTATGTTGGCGGGTTTATTGGAGTGCCAAACATGGACGTATTTTTCGATTATGATAATATTGACTGGGCAAGTTTCGTATTTAACGTTGTATTTTGTGCAACAACTGCTACTATCGTTTCTGGAGCAATGGCAGAAAGAACTAAGTTTAGTTCATACTTATGGTATAGCGTAATTTTAAGTGCTATCGTATATCCAATCGAAGCAGGTTGGGTGTGGAACGAGCAAGGATGGCTTTTTGAAATGGGCTTTATTGACTTTGCAGGTTCTGCAGCTATACATACAGTTGGTGGTATTTCTGCACTTATCGGTATCAGTTTTCTTGGGCCACGTCTTGGAAAATACGTGAAAGACCCAAAAACAGGCGAAATCGTAGCAAAAGCTATTCCAGGTCACAACTTAACACTTGGAGCACTTGGGGTATTTATTTTATGGTTTGGCTGGTACGGATTTAATGGTGCAGCCGCAACTGAACTTGAAGGGCTTGGAGGGCTTGGCTCTATATTTTTAACTACAACAGTTGCACCTGCGGCAGCTTGTGTTACAACTATGGCGTTTACTTGGAAAAAAACAGGGAAACCTGACGTTTCTATGACACTAAATGCGGCACTTGCTGGTCTTGTTGGTATCACAGCTGGTTGTGCAAACCTTGATGCTATCGGTGCAACAATCGTTGGTATCGTATCTGGTATTTTAGTAGTAGTAGCTGTTGAATTTATTGATATCAAATTAAAGCTTGATGACCCTGTTGGTGCTGTTGCAGTTCACGGTGTAAACGGTATTTGGGGAACACTTGCTGTTGGTCTTCTTGCTGTTGATGGTGGTTTATTTTATGGTGGCGGTATAAGCTTACTTATTATTCAAATTATCGGTCTTGCAGCTATCATCGCTTGGACGACTGTGACTATGACATTTGCATTCCACATGATTAAATCTATCCACGGATTACGTGTTTCAGTTGAAGAAGAAACTATCGGTCTTGACTATAGCGAGCACGCACTTCAAACTAGTTATGCTGGATTTGTTATGAGCAGCCCGCTTACGCTTGAAAAAGAAGATGATATAACTGCAACAACTAAAGATATTCCAGTTATAAACAACTCTAGACCTGACGCACCACTTACAAAAATTACAGTTGTTACAAAACAAACTAGCCTTGCAAAATTGCAACTTGCACTAGAAGAAGTTGGAATTACAGGTATGACAGTTGCTCAAGTTCTTGGATACGGAATCCAAAAAGGGCATACAGAATATTACCGTGGTACAGCTGTTGAGGCAACTCTTTTGCCAAAAGTTAAAGTTGAAGTTATTATATGCAAAGTTCCAGTTGACACAGCTGTAAATGCAATTAAAGGAGTTTTATACACTGGAAATATCGGTGATGGGAAAATCTTTATTGATTCAATTGACAATGTGCTTCGTATTAGCACAGGCGAAGAAGGATATGACGCACTTCAAGATTAATATCTTGCCCCAATTGGGACTCTAGCGGAGAACTTTGGGGCATATACTTAGGAATACCTTACCTTTTTTTAAACCTAACCTTATAACTAAGGGGTGACCATAACCAGTCACCCCTCTTTTTAACCTTACTATTTAGTTTATTACTACTTTTTCTATAACAACATCTTCAACTGGTTTATCGTTTGAACCTGTTGCAACTTTTTCAAGTTCATCAACAATTTCAAGCCCTGATATAACTTTTCCAAATGCTGCATAATCACCATCAAGATGTGGTGCATCGGCTGACATTATAAAAAATTGGCTACTAGCTGAGTTTTTGTCTGACGAACGTGCCATCGAAAGCACACCTGTCGTATGTTTTAAGTTATTTTCAATGCCATTGCTTGCAAATTCTCCAACAATTTTGTCTTCAGAACCACCCATTCCAGTACCAAGTGGGTCACCACCTTGTATCATAAATCCTTGAATTATACGGTGAAACGTTAACCCGTCATAAAATCCACTGTCAACAAGTGTCATAAAGTTTTCAACACTTATTGGTGCAATATCTGGATATAACTCAATAACCAAATCCCCATATCCTGCAATAGTCATAGTTACAGTTGGTAATTCTTGTGGCTCTTGTATTGCCACTTGCTCCACTTGACTTTGTTCAACTTGAGTTCCATTATCAACTACATCATCAGAACACCCTATTAAAGCACTTGCTAAAAATAACGCCATAAACATTTTTCCCATTTATTCAAACACCTCTTTTATATCGATTTCTATATTTTCATAACAACATGGTTTAATAACTGTTGTATATTCTTCTTTTTCTTCTTTATTAAGTCGTTTATATTCCCCATCTGAAAGAACTGAACATATTTTTTTAAGTTCATATTTGCCGTTCTCTAGCAAATATTGTTCAATATATCCACCTGATGGTTCTACAATCCAATATTCAGGAACACCGAATTTTTCGTACAATTTAAGCTTTTCTACTCTATCACGTATAATACTTGATGGTGATAAAATTTCGCCTACTAGTTTAGGTATTCCATAATATCCGTCTTCTTTAAACTTAGTTTCATCTTCTAATATAGCAATGTTTGGCATCACATAGTTGTTTTCATCAAAATGTATCGTTATGTTGTCTACAAAAACTTCACCTGTTGTTTCATCTAATGCATCTGCAGTTTTAATCATCAAGTTATAACTTATTTCTTTATGTCTTGGATTTGTGCCAGGTGATAAACAGCATACAACATTACATATACATTCTTTTCTCCATACTGTGTCCATTTGTCGGTCTCCCTTTTCTGTTGTTAAATTTCTTGTCTGCCTTTTAGTGCACGTGATAGCGTAACTTCGTCAACATACTCTAAGTCACCACCAACGGGTACTCCGTGGGCTATACGTGTTGTTTTTATCCCTAAAGGCTTTAGAAGTTTGCTAATATACATAGCTGTCGCCTCACCCTCGATATTTGGGTTTGTCGCAACTATAACTTCTTCGATTTCTTCTTTTTGAATTCGTGCTAAAAGTTCTTTAATTTTTATATCACTTGGGCCTACGCCCATCATCGGTGAAATTGCTCCTTGCAAAATATGATATAAACCTTTAAATTCGCCTGTTTTTTCGTATGCCACCATATCTCGTGAATCTTCAACAACCATAATTTGATTTTGAATTCGTCTATCATCACGACATATCGGACACAATTTTGAATCGGTAATAGTACAACATCTTTCACAATATATTATATGCTCTTTTGCGTCAATTATAGCTTGTGACAAACTTTGTACACGCTCTTTTGGCATAGCAATAATGTGAAAAGCAAGTCTACCTGCCGTTTTGCTACCTATGCCTGGTAATCTAGACAACTCCTCTATTAGAGTCACCATTTTGTTGCCGTAATAGCCACTCACTAGAATAGGCCTCCTGTTGGCATTCCGCCTGTAACTTTACCCATTTCTTGTTGAGAAATTTCATCTGCTTGACGAAGTGCCTCATTTACAGCAGCCATAACTAAGTCTTCAAGAGTTTCAATATCGTCTGGGTCAACAACTTCTTCTTTTATAGAAATAGATTTAATTTCTTTTTTTCCTGTTGCTACAACTTCAACCATACCGCCACCAACTGTTGCTGTAACTTCTAGTTCCTCAAGTTTTGCTTGTGTTTCTTCCATTTGTTTTTGCATTTTTTGTGCTTGTTTCATAAGTTGTTGCATGTTTGGCATGCCTCCAAAATTTTTTGCCATTATAATTTCCTCCATTTTATGTTGTTTTTATTGGTATTTTTATTGCTTTTTGAATTTCCTCAATGTCGTTTGTTTCAACCACTTGTTCACCATTAGCTATAAGCTTTGGAATAATTTCTTTTCCCACTATATCAAAAATAGCTTTTTTAAGTTCTTCAATTCTACTTTGGGCAAGAGCCTCGCCCCCTTTTTGATATACTATGAACCAGTTGTCTTCTTTTATTTCAAGACGACAATTGGTAAATCCCATTTTACCAAAAGGAGATAAAGACGCAATAATCTTATTCCATAAATTAGCAACTTCACTTGACATTTCTGGGATAGGCTGTGGTTTAACTTCTTGTTTAATAGTTGGTGACACTGTCGGTTGTATAACTGCTACTCCACCAGCTTTTATTTTTTCAAATTGAGCTTCTAACGATACTATCTTATCATATATAGATTGTTGTGACAAGTCACTTGACGGTATACACATCTTTAAAATTGCAACTTCTAATAACACCTTTGGCATAGATGATATTTTTAAGTCATTGTCAAGTTCTGAAAATATAGTTATATACCTCATCAGCGTCTGTTTATCAAACTTACTTGATTGCAAAACAAGTCGTTCAACATATTCTACTGAATAATCAAGAGTTGCTCCGCCTGTCGCTTGTGCAACCAACAAATTTCTAGTGTGTGTTAATAAATCATTGGTAAATTGGCGTATACTTCGACCTTGTTTATTTATTTCATCACAAATATTTATCGCAGAAATCGCATCTCCCGCCAAGCACGCATCAAGCATGTCAAACAAAAATTTGTTGTCCACCGCACCCATCAAAGACAACACGTTATCTAATGTTATTCGCTCGTCCATAAAAAAAGCTACACATTGTTCAAGCACACTTAGTGCATCACGCATACCACCGTCAGCTATTCTAGCGATATAACGTAATGCCTCATCATCAATATCAACTTGTTCTAAATTCATATACTGCCTTAAACAGTCATTTATATCTTCAGAGTTTATTCGCCTAAAGTCAAATCTTTGACACCTAGATAATATAGTCACAGGAATTTTTTGTGGGTCAGTTGTCGCCAGTATAAATATAACGTGTGCTGGTGGTTCTTCAAGCGTTTTTAACATTGCATTAAATGCCCCCATCGACAACATATGCACCTCATCAATAATATAAATTTTATATTTTCCAACGGCTGGTGTATATCGCACTTCTTCATTTATTTCACGAATGTTGTCAACTCCATTGTGTGATGCTGCATCAATTTCTATTATATTAATACTGCTTGCGTGCTCGCCGTTTACTTCACGTGCAAATATTTTGGCGACTGTCGTTTTTCCTGTCCCACGGCTACCCGTAAATAAATACGCATGTGCGATACGCCCTGTCTTAATTTGATTTGTAAGTGTACGTATTATATGTTGTTGTCCCACAACTTCATCAAATTGTTGCGGTCTATATTTTCTATATAAAGCCAAATAACTCATTTTATGTTCCCCTATCTACTTTTTATCTGGTGGTGCTTCATAGTTATATGCGTCCATTATTGTGGGCATATATCGCTTGCCATTTTTTGTATACCAGTTGCTACCTAACCCATCTAAAATTATATCGTTGCCATTTAACGATTTAAGTTCTAAAATATAATCTTTTGTTGAAACAAATGTTTTTCCCATACCAACATCAAAAATTACTTCGCCAAACATAATTACAGGATGTTTTATAACTTCTATAACTTTGTCATTTCGGTAGTCAAAAATTTTCATTGGTTTAGGCTTATTTGTAAAATACCTAGTAAATGTGATTTTGCTACACGCCACTCCTACTATATTAAGCTCCATTATACAAGTTTGTATAGGTGGCAACTGATCCTCCACCTCATTTATTACAAAAAGATATTGTGCTCTATGATACTTTGTTATAATTTTTTTAATCGTGTCCATAAATGCATCAAATGCGTTGTCGTGAATATAATTTAATTTTATTTCCATCGTAATTACCTCCCCCTCAACAATTATACCACAAAAAAAGCCCACTACCACAAACGATAGTGAGTTTTTTTTACTGATTATAGCTATGAATTCCATCTTCTGCAATTACGACTGGTACAGTGGTGCTTGTTGCAATCAAAACAGCGATAATACTTGCTACTAAAAATTTGATTGTGTTGTTCATCACATTACCCCCTAAGCTTTGTAATACATTTATATTCTTAGTCGGGGCTAATTAGTATAAAAAAACTTACTACATTATTTGCGTGTTGCGGTATAAAATTTATTACCACCTGACAAGTTATACACTTTTTTGAACCCATTGTTGATTAATAAGTTTTGGGCTGCGTTACCCGTCACACCTTTGTTGCAATACACTACCGTTGGTCCTTTTTTGTCTATCTTATCAAAATTATCACGCAACGTTGCAAAAGGTATATTTATTGCACCTTCAACATGCCCCCTAGTTTTGTAGTCGCTTTCGCTTCGCACATCAATAATTTGTGCACCATCTGGAATTGAGTCTGGCGTGCAAAGCAATCTGTTGTTATCCATAGCATTGTGTAATATCATACCTGTATACATAACAGGGTCTTTTGCCGTTGAAAATGGTGGTGCATACGCCAAATCTAAGTCAGCAACAGTTTCGATTTTTGCCTCATACGTTATTAGCGTCACAAATACGTCGATACGTTTATCAACGCCTTCTTTTCCTATTATTTGCACACCTAATAATCTACCAAATTTCGTGTCTGCAATAGCTTTAATAACCATTTCTTCGCCACCCATATACAGCGATTTATTTGGTTTAATATTGTGCGAAATAACGATATCATACCCTAGCGACTTTGCGTCTGCCTCACTTAAACCAGTGCTTGCAACTGTGTGGTCAAACACTTTAAATATCGACGTTCCAAGCCCCCCAGGATAAAAGTTGATACCGCCCGTTACGTTGTCCCCCGCTATTCGCCCTGTTTTGTTTGCAACTGTTCCCATCGCAACATATACAGGTTTACCTGTTAGGTGACAAAACGTTTCGATACAATCACCGCATGCATAAATATTATCGTCATTAGTTTTCATATGTCTATCAACTTTTATGCCACCAGTTTGACCAATTTCAAGCCCTATTCCTTTTGCAAGTTCTACATTTGGTCTAACTCCTGTTGCCATAATAACGAAATCTGCCGATACAGTTTCACCACCTTCAAGCAACACTTTATTACCTGTTATTTCCTTTATAATGATACTTGTACGAACTTTAACTCCTTTTGATTCTAAAATATTTCGCAAATATTTAGCCATATCCACATCAAGATTTGAGCAAATTTTGTCGTTTGACTCAAGAATAGTTACATCAAGCCCTACTTGCATTAGATTTTCAATAAGTTCCATACCAACAAAGCCAGAACCAACTATAACAGCTGTTTTTGGCGAATTTACGGCTATAAAACTCTTTATATGTTGGGCATCTGCTATTGTTCGCAAGAAAAATACATTTTCGTTTGCCACCCCTACAATTGGAGGTATATACGGGCTAGCTCCTGTTGCAATTATTAGTTTATCATATTTATCTAAAATAATTTGTTGTGTTTCAAGATTTTTAATAGTTACAGTATGTTCCTCACGGTCTATATCTATAACTTCATGACCTGTTTTTATATCGATATTATATTTTTTAAAAAACCTAACATCTCTTGGCGTAAGCTCGTCTATATCATCAACATCTCCACCGATGTAATACGGAGTTCCACAGCTTGAATATGATATAAAAGTACCTCTTTCATATACAACAATTTCAGCTTTATCATTTCCACGTCTTGCCTTTGCTGCAGCTGAAGTTCCTGCTGCAACTGCACCTATTACTACTATTCTCATCTTTGCCACTTTTTTCACCCTACCTTGTTACGTTATTTATCCACTTCCACGAAAGCAACCTGTATCCACCAACTAGCATTTTTAAGATTTCATCAAGCCGCACAATTATAAATACATATATTAAATTTAAGTTTAGCACAAAAGCAGCAACTATGCCAAGGGGTATCGCAACAATCCACATAAAAATTATATCGTTTACTAATACAAATTTCACGTCTCCACCCGCTCTAAGTATGCCAACATTTATAGTATTAGCTAAAGTTTGAAAAACTATAACAAATGAGTTTATACCAATTATCATCATAGCAATTTGTTTTGTAGCTTCTTCAACATTGTAAAACTGCACAACAAAACCTCGTATGTTGTAGGCGATAATCCCCGAGATAACACCAGATACACCAACACATAACGCAATAGTTGCCGCCGAACGTTTCGTTTTATCATAGTCGCCCTCGCCAATGCTATTACCTATAATTACCGACGCTGCCCCCGACAAACCATATATAAATACTGTCAAAAACTGATTTACAACGTTTGCAATGCTATTTGCTGCAACAACATCTGTCCCTAATCGACTTATAATCGCTGTAACTACTATCGTGCCTAGTGTCCACATAAATTCGTTTAAAATAACAGGTGTACACGTCTTAATGAAGTCACCCCTCATAACTTTTTCTGGAACTTTAAACGTGTCCTTTCCTATTTTAAGTTCTTTCTCAAAGAAAATAATGTATACAATTACTATACAAAATTCAGTTATACGTGCAATAACAGTTGAAATTGCAGCACCTTGTACACCAAGCGACGGTGCTCCCAAGTTTCCAAATATAAAGACCCAGTTAAAAAATACGTTTATAAACAACGAAACTAAGTATACATAAGTTGCTATTTTCACATTTTTTATTGACCGCAACATAGTTAGCGTACAACTTGTTATCGAATAAAAAATATACCCTATTCCAAGTATTCGCAAATACAATATACCCTCTGCAATAACTTGAACATCATCAGTGAATATAGATAAAAATACATTCGGCATCAAAGTTGCAACCATTCCAAATATTAGAGAAAATGCAACACTTGTAGCATACATCATCGCTATAACTTTATGTATTGCAACAACGTCTTGTTTGCCCCAATACTGCGAAATAAGTATACCCGCACCCCCTGCAAGCCCCCAGTTCATAACCATAAACATAAATGTTAATTGATTGCTAAGTGCCGCCGCCGACAACGGAATTTCACCAAGTTGTCCAAGCATAAGTGTGTCCATTATCCCTACCCCGACATTTATTAGATTTTGGAGCGTCAATGGTATTGCCATTCCTAGCAACAATTTAAAAAAAGACTTGTCTAAAATAAACATTTTTTCACTCTTTCTAGTGGAATTTTGCAAAATATGTTATAATGCAATAATACTATTATTATATATTGGAGGGCTTAAATATGCAAAAAAAATTTTGGGTGCCACTTGTAGCATCTTTACTGTTAGTAGGTTGTGGTGATGACGTCGCACAACTTACGTATTGGGAACAACTCGATGTCGTTGCGGAATGGACAGATATTGAATTTAGTACAACTGCACTTATTGACGATGGTGCATCAAAACTAAGTCTTGACTTATCTGGAAAAATCGACAGCGATACCAAAACAGGACAAGTGAATATTAACATGCCACTTGGTGAGCTTATGCAACAGGCAGGAATTTATTATTATGACGGTCCAGATACTGTATCTGCAGAAGCTTATTTTAACGAAAATGAAATTTTTATTGGGTTTGAAGTTCTAAATTTGCTTGTGGAATCAATTGCAGGCTTTAATTTAAGTGCTGTTGGATTAGAATTTGACTACATACAATTAAATTTAATTGATTTTGGCGTGGAATTTAGCCCTACAAGCCTTTTTGAGTCGTCTAATCATGAGGAATTAGAACAACTTGCAAATAAATACGCCTTAGAATTTGAACAAAGTGGAGCTACTTATTGGATAGAACTTGCAAAAGATGAACTAATAAACTTAGCCAATTCTATAATGGAAAGTGATGCAAGTTTTGTCAAAGAACTGTTTAATATGAGCGATAGCCAGTTTGAAGATTTTAATCAAACTTATGAAGCTGAAGTGCAATATTTTGAAGCTGAATTTAGTGAAATTGATATGCGATATGATACAACTTTTAACACGAACGACTATAATATTGATTTTACGCTAGACTTTTTAGCAACTGATGATTATTCAATCAAATTTGGACTTGATACAAATATCAAAAAAGCCAACTTGTCGGCTGTAACTCCTGCTGAAGATGCTGTTTTAGTCGGAATTGAAGATTTGAGCAGCTTACTGTTTATGTTAATGATGAGTGGATTTTAAACTATCAAAAAACTGCACCCATCAAGGTGCAGTTTATGTTTTTAGTTAGCCGCTCTATTCATATGTATCTTAATTTGGCTAACTTTATATCCTGTTTTTCTTACAACAACTTCTTCAATTTGTGCGATTTCTTCATCGCTCAAGTTGTCCCTATTTATCATAACATCAACAGATGTTTCATGCATACGGACATAAACTTCGTCAAATCCTTTTGCACGTAACAATGACTCAATAGTGTTTTCAGTATCGATTGTAGTTTGTAAATCCATTAAAGATTGTGCAGCTTTAGATTTTGTATCATCATCAATTGCACTATTTGAAATATAGTCTTCAAGTCCCTCAATTTGAGATGCTCTTTCTTGTTCTCTTTCACTTTTAAGTGACGCATAATAATCCTCAGTTTCTGTTACTAACCCCGAACTTACTGTCGCTGTAAGCGTGTCCGATTTTGAAATAACAACTTCCATTCCATTTACATCAGCTGATGTAATTCCTTCCCCTTCAAGGTCGTCCCCATCTGGAGCAAGTGGCGTGTAGTTTTCAAAATATTCCATATCCGTAAGCTGTTCCATAACCGTTACATCTTGGTTATCCTCAATTGGTCTGTACGCCAACATATCTTGTGGATCTGTGCTAAGTTGCAAATATCCTGCAATTGCAATCATAAACACAAGCACAATAATGATAAGTTGATTTCTTCTAAATTCATACATGTTTTTTTAGCCCTCCTATTTAGTTTCCATTTTAAATACAGATACCTTTGAAATCGGTATGTTTAGCAGTGATGAGACAGATTCAATAATTGAAACTCTAATGCTTGCATCTCCACCACCTTCGGCAACAACAAGAACTCCTTCAATCGTAGGCATATCTTCCCGTATAAGTATGTACGGCTCGCTACCACTTGTTATAATTATATTGCTTTCAATATCTTCTTCAAGAATAGTTCGGCTACCCCCCGTACTATCGGTTTCGGTTGTACTTTTTGTTACAGCATTTGTATCTTGTGCAAGAACTTTTTGTGATGAAGACTGCAACGTAACCATAACATTAACATCACCAACACCTTCGATATCACCAAGGATATCTTTAAGTCGTTTTTCAATATCTCTCTCATAGTCATCAGAAACAATACTATCACTACTTGCTTCAACCGCAACATTTTGCAAACTAAACGTTTCGATTATTTCACTCACTTCGTTTTTAGTTTGATTATCAGCAAGAGTTGTAAATAAAATTCCAACTATAAGGACAGATAGTAGAACAGCATAAATTTTATTGTATGGTATATTTAACTTTTTTGCTGGTGCGGTATTTTGTGACTTTGCAAGGTCTCTGGCACTACTAGATTTAGAGTTTTTTTCTTCTGACATGTGGTTGTGGCCCCTTTCATTGAACGTCCTGTATTATAATATGTACTTTGTCCCAATTATAGAAGTGAGATAAACAATTTTTCACTTCTTTTTCTAAATTTTCTAGGTCAAGCTTTATACTATCGGACTTTTCGCCTATTTTAATTTGTGGTATAAAAATTTTGCCTGTTTCTTCTTTGTAACTTAATTCTAGCCAAATTTCATATGTAGTCGGAACATACCCCTCTATATACGCCACAACTGTTACGTCATCAACATTTACATCAAGACTGCCCTCTATTGCATTAATTATTTTAGTCGTTTCTTGCTCGGTAAAAGCTTCAATTAGCTCTTGCTCATATTCTTCTAAATGTATGCTTTTATCGGTGGCAAGGTTAAATTGATTTTGATAATACATAACGTATTCATCGTATGCCCCTTGTTCAAATAGACCACCTTTTATAATAGGACCTAAAATTGTATAAATAACAATAAATCCAAGTATAAGTTTGATGTATTTTTGTAAGTGGGAGCTTGGAAATATCATTTCAACAACGACGACAAATAACATTGTCCATATAAGTATTTCCATGTAATTTTGCATCTAAACACCTTCCAAAAAAAGTTTTTATAACAGACTTGCTCCTATGCTCATACATATTACAAGTGCTACAATACACAAAATTGCAACCATTCCAACTAAGCTCATAATAAACTCACAACCTTTAGCTATGTCGGTCGCTATTTTTGACATCTTTTTATCGCCAAGAGGTTCTATAATCGCCCCTGCAAAGTGATACAAAACAGTGTAAACAAACATTTTCGCAAGTGGCATAGCGATAATTAACACTATCCAAAGTATAACCCCAATACCAAATGCATTTTTTATCATACCTGATACTTGAATTATAAAGTCAATCGCACCTCCAATGGCATCTCCTAAAATAGGAATAAATTTTGCCCCAAGCGTTAGCCCAACACGCTTCATAGTCACATCAACATATGGTAAAGACATTTTATAAATCCCCATAATTCCAAGACTTACAAAAAATATTGTCTTTAAAAACCATTTACTCATTTTATAAAATAGCTTAATAAAGTTATCTATTTTAAATTCATCACTCATGTTGCTAATAATTTGAAGTACAATAATTGATATAATTGTTGGCAACATAAAGTTTTGGATAATAAATGTTACCATCGTTAGTGCACTAACTATTACGGGTGATAGAGCCGATGAAGTTGCAATGTATCCCGATGTAGCCATAAACGCAAGCAGTGTTGGCAAGACGACTAGCATAATTTGGGACAAGCTGTGTATTGTATCTTGTGCAAGCGTTACGATAAGCACTAGCGACTGTGACACGCTATATAAAACTACTATGTTGCAGACAAAAAAAGCTACTTTGGTAGTATTTTTTGATTCAAATGCACTGCTCAAATTGTTTAAAATATGGCACAGTAACACAATAAAAATAAATCGTACAACAACACTTGCATAACCATAAACTTCCCCAGCCAACAAATTAACTATAAGTGATAGTGTTTCTGGTAACGAAAATATCCGTTCTCCAGTTAAAATTTTTGATACTTCTGAGCGTAAATCAAAATCATACGGTAATTGTTCTTCAAGTTGTTCTATCTCTTGCCAATCAAACATTTCAAGTTGCATTTTAATAATTTCATCTGCATTTAAAAAGTCCGTGGCGTAGTTTGGCAATGTAATTGATATCCAAGCAAATATTATAAGAGATAGAAATAAAGTTTTCTTTTGCATTTTTCACCTTCTTTCTTCCTTATAATAGCTGTGTAATAAGTTCCATTAACGCCAAAATAACAGGTGCAGCAACTACAAAAATCATAACTTTTGCTGCTAGTTGAATTTTTGAGCCAATCCCATCTTCGCCTGCATCTTTACAAAGTTGATAACCAAATTCGGAAATGTATGCTATACCAATAATTTTAAAAATAATAGTTAAATAAGCACCTTCCATATTGATTTTACTTGCAAGTTCTCTAAGTATTTGGAAAACAACATCAAGTTGAGATGTAGCAAATGTGAATATCGTTAGCCCGATTAAAATTCTAACGTAAGGTACAGTTTTGCTGCCGACTTCAGAAAGAAATTTTATAATAACGACGCCGACTGCCGCAAAACTAACAACTTCTAAAATATTCATTTTGTCACCCCTTTAGAATGTAAAAAATGTTTGAACAGTTTCAAAAAATTCCAGTATTTCATTGAGCATAAACATAAGCAAAACAAGCGTTCCGATTATTCCAACGTATGAAGACGCATTTTTCATATCGGCTTGCCCAAGAAGCTCTTGTATAGCCCAAATCCCGAGCCCAAGCCCTGCTACTCGTAAAATTATCATCAAATCCATATTATTCCCTCCTGTGTATTTTATTTATATCAACACAATGCTAATAGACAGCCCAATAAGTGCACCAAGCCCCCTATACATTTTGCTTTGCTTCTCGTGTTTAATTCGTGCCTCGTCTTTTATTCCTGTAAGCCTAGTTACTGTCCATTCTATATTTCGCTTTTGTAGTTCTTTATCAAGGTAACCAACAGCATTTCCAAACTCCATCAACACTTTTATGTCATCATCATTTAAAAACAGTTGCTCTTTAGTTTCATTAATAGCTGTTGCCCACATTTTTTTTGTATCAACTTCTGTTCTCATTTCCAGTTGTTCTCTAAAACTTGTAAATAACCCACCATCTTCCGTCATATATGCAGCTGTGTCAAGTGCTTGTTCAAGTGGCGTTAGCTGATAATCTATTTCACCTTTAAGTATTTCAAATCCAACTAAAAGTTGCTCAAGACTACGAACTCGCTTTGCTGCAAAATCATCATAAACAAATCCTGCCACAGTACATGACGCTAAAATAAGTCCTATTCCTATTAATTGCATTAGTTTTTTCTCCTTATTGTATAACTACACTTGTACCATTTTGATCTAAAATTTGTTTAATCGTACCAGGTTTAGGCGTATTTGTTAAAACAAGAATACGTTCAAAAAAGCCTCGTCTTATCATATCTTTAAGCTCTGGTTTTTTATAGCAATCGTTTAGATCATACCCGTGCACGGTGCACAAAATAGATACTCCAACCCCGAGTGCCTCAAGAAGTGCATCATAATCTTCTTTTTTGCCAATTTCATCAACTGCAATAACTTGTGGTGCCATTGACCTAAGCAGCATATATATACCTTCAACTTTTGGACAGCCATCAAGCACATCTGTTCGCATTCCAACGTTGTTTTGCGGTATCCCCCTATAACAACCTGCGATTTCCGAACGTTCATCAACGACACCAACGTTAAGTGGTATGCCAGAAAATGAACCGTCGCTCAAATTTCTAACTATATCTCTAAGGACAGTTGTCTTTCCGCACTTTGGTGGCGATACAATAAGTGTGTGGCACAATCTTCTATTTCTAAATATGTATGGCATAATTTTATCACTACACCCAATCATTTGCCTTGCAATTCGTATGTTCATACCACTTATATCTCTAAGTGTTTTAACAGTGCCATTTTCAACAACTGCTTTTCCAACAACTCCAACACGGTGACCACCTTCGATTGTTATGTATCCTTGCCTTAAATCGTCTGTGAGGGCGTATGGAGAAAATCCGCTTATAAATTTCAATATACCATCAACATCATCACGTCTAGCAACATAACTTTTTGATATATCACACGTCCCATTTCGACAAAGCCCCAGACTGCGTGTCCCCAGTTCAACAACGATAGGTCGCCCCACCCGTAGCCGTATTTCTTCAAGCTGCATCACCTCCCTAGGTGATATACTTTGCAACATCTGCTTTATATGTGCAGGCATCACATTTTCTATCGTATCCATCAACTCGCCCCCTCGTAAAAAATCCGTTTTATATATTATATGATAGTTATAGGACAAGTTAGAACAAAAAAAATACACCTTGGTAGATGTATTTTTATAGATTAGAGATTTTTTTGTAGTTCTTGAATAATATATAGTGGTAACTCTGTCATTTGTGCTATTACTTCAGGTGATAGCCCTAATGATAATCCATTTTTAGCTGTTGCCAATTTTTCGCTGTATCGTCCTTCTTCTCGTCCTTCTTCTCGTCCTTCTTCTCTGCCGATTTCAATTCCTTCAGCAATTAAATAATCTACTTTAGTTGGTTGAAGCTTTACCATCTCATACCACTCCTTATCTTTTTTCAGTATTAAATATAATTCATGTATACTCTTTTGTATTTTGTCATCTACATCTAATTCACCTGTTGTTAAAAAGTTTATCCATAATTTTAGTCTATCATTATTTTTGCATTGCTTACTTTCTATAAGCTTATTGTTATTTAATGCTATTGATACCGACTTTCCATAGTCATATGCTGGTTGATACACATATTTATTTTTCTTTTTTACTCTAGTACACATCAGTGTTTCAACTATTGGTTCATCTAAATATTGTTGTAACTGTTTGTTTGGTAGTAGCCACAAATTTAGTGCATACCCCGTCTTAGAAAAATCTTTTGGGTCATTTTTTGTATGTGTTATTGTTGTTGCTAATTGTCTACACATTCTATCTATCAAAAATCTTGGTGTACGTTTTTGCATTTCTATCGTAAACTCATCAAGTCTTCCGTCTGCTTTCTTTATGTGTACTAGTATATTATTTCTGCTAATAATTATCAACAAAAATATACCTTATATTTCGGGGCTATCTTTATTAGTTGCCATAGCATAAAACTAAACAATTTAGATAAAACTAGATAAATATTAGCTAATGATAAAGGGGAGTTGTGCATGAATAACTTAATACTA
The DNA here is from genome assembly GCA_002007315.1 of Epulopiscium sp. Nele67-Bin004. The sequence continues at coordinate 9,267 of LNZQ01000049.1, read as the reverse complement.
ATATATTTATTAATAAATTTTCTTCAAAATTTTACATTTTTTCATATAGTTTCTAGAGTGTTAAACGACAAACCTAATATAAAATTACAACTTATTTTAAGTAGTTTTAATGTTATCATAGCAATTATTTATCTAAATATCCCCCCTATAATTGGGTCTTATATGTTTAGAATTTTGACGTATTGTATATTAACTATAATCTTTTTCAAAGGAAAGTATCTCCCCAAGATAGCACTTGCTTTAGTTATTATAGTCAATACACTATGTATAGAAACTATGGTTGTTGCGACATTTAGCTTAGCTTTACAAGTATCAATGTGTACAATTATGACCTTTGGAAACTTGTTTTTGTATAGCCAAATAATAACGAGTGGCATTTGTGTGTTGCTAACACTTATTATACTAAAGCTGGTGCCCGAAGATTGTTGGACGTTAAGCCGAGATAATGACCATAAAAATATAATTTTCTTAGCACTACAATCAATCTGTATTGTATCTATTTTGGCAAGCTCCACTGTATACACTGTTTCTCACTTTATATATGAAGAAATAATCCAGCAACTTATACAAGGAGTAAGCTGGCTGTTTGTTGAATATGTTGGCGTTTTTATGCTTATTGGATTTGAAACGCTTGAACGCCATAAAAAAGTTTTGAGCGAAGAATTGTTTATTAAAAACTTTTATAAAAACATTTTACATGATAAGTGCGAACTTATAATGCAAATAAATTGTACAACAGACGAAATAATAGAGTGTCGAGTTAAAAATAAAGTTAATAGTAGGGCTGTTGGAAAATCATACACCGAAGTTATATCTGCAATCATATGTAATCAAATGCACCCTGATGACAGAGCCAACACGTTGATTGTTTCAGATATAAATTATATGATTAAAGAATTTGATAATCAAGTAACAAAATATAACTTTGAATATAGGCTGGCTGGAAGAAGAAATAGTTTATACAAGTGGTTTAATGTTGATGTTTGTATGACTCGTAATTTTGAACTAAATCAAATAACTGCAGTTTTAGTAGTTGAAAATATACAAAAGGAAAAAGACTTGCTGTTTAAGTCTGAAAGAGATGCACTGTCGGAGCTGTATAACAAAGCTACAACTCAACATCTAATACAAAAATATCTGCATGAATCAGGTATATTATTTATGATTGATTTGGATCATTTTAAAACTCTTAATGATAATTTGGGGCACGCTATGGGGGATAAAGCTATTAAAGATATTAGTGGTGAGCTAACGTCCATATTTAAAGACACTGATATAATAGGGCGTGTTGGTGGAGATGAATTTATGGTTTTTGTGAGAAACCCTAGCAACAAATTTGACTTGCAAGCTATCGCTAAAGAATTATCTCAAAGAGTGAAAAAAACTTATTGTATTAATGATGAAGCCGTAACTATCTCAGCTAGTATAGGTATTGTTTATGCAAATAATGATATAACAGATTTTAAAGTTTTGTATGATTTGGCGGATAAAGCTATGTATATGTCAAAAGCCAAAGGAAAAAATACGTTTACTGTATATAATAGAAATGGATAGGTTGTAATAGACTAGCTGGTTTTTCAAATCTTATAAATATTTGTGCGTTTTCTCCTATTTTAAATATAGAAATAACTTGATCGTTTTTAGACAAGATGATATAATCTAATTAACTACTCCCACGAGCATTTTATGCGCAATACTGTGGGCGATCTGATGCCGAGAATATATTTCTCGGCTTTTTACATATCTAATTCATATGATGATGCATATAGTAGCAAAAAACTTGTATTGTCATTAATAAATTAATTTCTAGCTTTTATGGTATCTATCATAGGGGCTCTTTTTTATGCAAAAAAAAGGCACACCTTATGGCATGCCCCGTTTATTATGCTAGTGATGATGGTGCAAATGATGCGTATCCTTGTGCTGAGAACACTGTTCCTGGTTCAACTGTTTCTGCTAATGCAAACAAGAACGCTTCTGGTAATGTATAATATCTACGGTCATCACCTGCAACAGCGTATGTTGATCCAACTGTGATTACTTTTGTTAGTTGGTTTTCAAACACAGGATTTTCCTCACCTTTGAAAATTCTTACCATTACATTTACAACTTCGCCTGCTTGAACACCAATTAATGTAGGTGTTACTAAGATTAAGAAACCTTGGTTTGGCATTTCAAACGCTTGGTTAACAAGTTCAATGCTAAGGTCAAGGTCTAATTGTAATTGACCTGCTGTTGTTGGAGCTCCAGATACTATCGTACTTACTCCATCACCACTAACTTCAACCACTGGTTCGTCTGCTGTAAATTTAATTTGTTTTTGAGTCATTGCCATTTCTAAAATCCTCCTCATTGAAATTTATTTTAAAGGCACGCCTCAGCGTGCCCTGAAACTCTATAAAAATTGTCAAACTGTTATTATGCTAAATAAGTTGCGATACCTTGAGCGATGAAAGTTGTATCAACTGCGATGTCTTGTGGTACAACAAATACGAATGGTTGAACTGTTCCGCTGTTGTCTACATCGTTAAATGTTATATAACTTTCAGCTGTAATGATACGAGCTAATTGACCAATAAGGTTCTCTGCATTTGCAGCAGTTTCGTAAAGTCTAATCATAAGAGTAAGATCTTTTGCTTTGTTTACTCCATATAATGTAGGTTTTACTACAACTAATAGACCTTGCATACCAACTTCAATTTCTGGGATAACGTTGATGTCTAAGTCGATAACTAACTCTTTGTCGCCTGGTGCTGCAGTAGCTTCTGCACTAGACATTCCTATTGGTGTACCACTGTTTTCTAATTCTGCTGTAAATGTTATAGGATTAGAGTAGTATGCTAAAGTAGTAGTTCTAGCTGACGTTACTTTTGGAGCGATTCCAATTTGACCTGTATATTCAATTGTTCCACCAAGAGTTCCGTTTACGCTTACAGTGTGTACATCAATGTCATATCCAGCAAGTTGCTCTGCTGTTATTCCATGACCTAACAAGTAATTTTTAACTGCATTTTCAATTTGATATTGTAAAGTTGCTATAATAACATAAACTGAATCTGTGTCTGGTGCCACATAAACTTTGTCTCTTAACACGCTATACAATTCACCATCAACTTCAAGCTCTGAATTTAATACGTTTAACACATCTTGTATTACTGTATCACCAATATCTGCTAGATCTGTTACAGGTTTTGGAATTGTTCCAAACTCAAGTTTAACTTCTCCTTCTGGAGTTTCTGGTTCTGGTATTTCTGGCTCTGGTATTTCTGGTTCTACTGGTGGCTCTGGCGCAACCACTGGGATTAATATAGCAGTTGTTGTTAATTGATCACTTGACAATGCATTTGCACCGTATTGAACTGTGATAGTTCCTGTGTAAGTGATTAATTCTGCTGCTTCGTCAATCGCAATTGTTCCTTCTGTTGTCACTGTTCCATTTGTGATGTTAATTAACTCTTGTGCTTTCGCTACAACGAAGTTTTCTATTTCGCTCTTCATTTCTGCTTCTGCAGTTTCTGCACTTATGCTAAGACCACTAGTTGCAAAATCACCATCCATAATTGCTTGGTTGATTGCTGTAATAGCTGTTTCAAGTGGAGTTAATTGTCTATCAATTTGGATTGCTACTTGGATTGGATTACTTATTGCAGTTTCTCCGTCTCCGCTGATTTGGATTGCTGCACTATAATCTACTTCAGTTCCCACTGCTTCAGTTAATAGTGTGTTTACTACTGTGTAAGTTAATGATTGGTCAACTGGCAATTTTGCGATTTCTGCAAGAATAGCGTCTGCTAATGCACCTTTAAACTCCTCTTTTTCTGTGTCAGTAGTTGCTTGTAATGTTGCACCAAATGCACCGTTACCGATTTCTGCATTTATGAAGTTTAATGCTTTTTGCACTGCAGTTTGCTCAGTAATATTAATTTTTAATGATGTATTTAAAGTATCAGTAGTTGCTTGTGCTCCAGTTGCTGGGTCAATAACAGTAAATGTAGCATCATATCCAACTTGGATTGATGTACCTGCAACTGTTGTTTCTGGGTCATAGCCTGTTATTGTTCCGTTTGCTATAACTTGTAATTGTTCTGCCCCACCAACTACTAATAAAGATTTTACACCTGCTGCAGCTATTGCATTGATTAATTCTGTTGCTGCTGCTGTTGGAGTCTGAACTGGAACTATAATTTGATATTCTTTAGAAATATCGTGGATTATTCCACCTTCTCCAAGTTCAGAGTTAATGATTTCTACAACTCGCTCTAATATAGTAGTGTTACCTGGTGTAACATCTATATTTATTGCTAATAATACTTCATTACTAGTAAGTGTTTCACCATCTCCAGTAATAGCAATAGTAGCTTTAATTGTTGTAGGAGAATCCATTAAAAATCTCTTTTCAAGAATTGGTTGAACCACATACGTTGCCCCTGGAACACCAGCTAAATCAAGCCCAACAACTGTTGTCACGCTTGCTTTCATTTGGTCTGCAATTTGGCTTTGTTGTTGCTCTAAAGTATTTGTAAATAATACTTCATATTTTTGTGCTTGAAGAAGTGTTGAAATAGCTTTACCTGGTAATAAGTGCTCGTTGATTTTTTCCATAGCAGCTTCAAGAGGAGTTAGAGGTCTTTCTAAGTGTGTTAATATTACACTTCCAATAAACTCATTAGTAACAGCTGTGTATAATCCATCTGTTAATAAGAAATTACCTCTATATAATTTAGTTCCATCTGTTGTTAAATCATTCATTGATCTACCATTGATAAACTCAACTGTAATTCCTGGGTAATTTGCTAACCAACCTTGAACAACTGCTGCAAAAGCTTCGTTAATTACTGTGTTTGGAGACACTCCATAAGGAACTTCAACTTCAATATTATCAAGTTCATCTGCTTCTATGCTTACCAATTTTTCATCAACTAAAGCTAATGCTTCATCTAACTCTGTTGGTAATGTAATTGGTTCACCAATATATATAGGCGAAACAGGAATTGCATAATCAAAAATTGTGTTACTAGCTGCTGGAAGTTGAGCTGATACCATACCTACATAGTAGAATACTGTTTCAAATGGATTAACTGCTGCTTCTACTTTCTCTGTTGATGCAGTAACATCAAAAATCAATTTAACAGGGTTATTATTGTATGGCATACTAGCACTAGGTGATAAAACAACAAGTGCTTGATATTTGTTGCTTACTCCCTCAACGTAGTATTCTGATTCCATATCTCCAGTGTATGTGCTAACAGCAACACTTCCTGAGAATAACCCACCTCTCTCAATTGAAGCAGTTCCTTCCACTAGTTCAAAGCCTTCTGCAAGCTCAAAGTATACCCAAAATCTTCTTGTATGTGCTTTAGGCGCTGTTGCTGATGTTGCACCTGATACATCAATTTGTACATTGTAACCTGTTGTATCAATAGCTGTTATTGCTACTGGCTCATCTGTTTCTGCTTCTTCTTCAGCTGGCAATTCTAATGCTTTATATCTTGCTTCAACGTATTTTGGTACTGGAACAATATTTTGTCCATATGCAAATGTAGACTCAATTAATTCTGGTCTAAACGAAACTTCTAAATCATCAGCTGGGATATATAATTTCAAATCTTCTACTACTGGAATAGTATTAGGTCTAACAGTCTCATCTGATTTACTCACTGCACCAATTGTTAAGCCACAAGTTGTTCCTGCTGGCATACTTGGAAGAGTAAACATATAATATCCATCTGCATCTGGTGTTGAATTGATAGTAATTCCTTCCACACCAAAAGATAACAACATACCCGCCATAGCAACAAAGTCTGTGTTAAGTTTGATATATCCATATACTGGAGTTGAAATTCCTTTACTGCTAAACAAACCTACTCTGATAGGAATAAGCCCTAGTTGATAACCATCTTCTAGTCTACTACCTACAAGCTGCACATTTGTCGAAATAATTTGTGATACCCACTCAACTTTTCTTGGTGCTATTTCCATTATTGCAGGAGTTATATTCGCACGATACATAGTTGTATATATCATAGATAATGGGTCTGGAGCAGTTGTACTATCTTGTAAATCTGCATCACCAATATAGTTAACTCTAAAACTAACTGTTGTTGGATCTTCTAACGATGCTGGATAACCATCCATATCAATTTCAAATACACCGTCTGCTGGGCTATTGAAGTTTGTAGTAATTGTAGCATCTACTGCTGTCCCTCTATATCCATAGTGAATATCCACACCAAAGTCTTCATCATATGTGAATCCTTCTGCCAATTTGAAATAAACATTAAATAAACGGAAGTGATTTATTCTAGTTAATGTTGAAAGAGCTATTCTAACATCATATCCTGCAACAACATCTCTTGTATAATCTACGTATGGTGTGTACTCTACCTCACCTGGTTTTTGAATTACTGCAACTCCTCCAAGATTTATATACGCTGATATAACATTTTCAAAGTTTGATACAGCTCCTGTATTGCTATACAGTTTCCAATCATTCATTGACACTAAGTCACTATAATCTGGACTCCAGCTATATGCCGCTTCTTCTAAAACTGCTGTTCCTCTTGGAAGAACTACATCTGTTGCATTACCTATCATAAATGTACCACCATAAAAATTTGCTGGTCCTAGTGCTGCAATATCTTCTATTTTGAAATTAATGTATCCATCTTTACTTTCAAGTAATACTGGTGTCCCTTTAATATTACTATTTGCAGCTACTTGATAATTTAAAGCCCAATCTTTAGTTAGTTTAAGACGAATATATAAATCACCTGGTATTTCTGACCCTGATTTGAAATATACGTTGAAAGTTATTAATGCCATACCATCTTGATTATAATCTACGCTAGGCAGTCCCGCTCTTGATGATGTTGGAACAACAATACTTTGTTGCTCTGCTGTTAATTCTTCTGTTGTATCTTCTTCTGTTGTACCTTCAGTTGTGTCCCCTAACACATCATCTGTAGTTGTTTCTAAAGCCTCTTCAACTGCTTCAAGAGCGTGTTGCACTCCTTCTAGTGCACCTTTTAAATCTTCATTCATTCTAAAACTCCTCCTCAAATTTTAATGTTTGAACCAAAGCCATTAAATAACCCAAACCCCTACGTACTAGGCGCATTTCCGTTCTGGATTTATTCAACAATATATATATATGAGCAATCCGAATTTAAATGCGTGTCTAAAATACTTTTTTTATGAATTTTTGTACAAGGTTTTTTAACTAATAAAATCTTCTAAGGTCACCATAATTTAAAGAAAAAACTCTACAAATAGTTAATACCATATGAAGATAATATTAACTTCTTGACTAAGTTTTCTAAATATTTCATCAAAATAACTCCTATGTCAATCCTGATATAAGAGCTACCTTGATTAATTAATTTATCAAAACTTAGTGTTAATTAAGCGTATTGAGCAACGCCACGAGCTTGGAATTCTGTACCTAATGGAATAGTTTCAGTGTAGAATAAATTTCATCTACCTTACTTGTCTTACAATAGTTATCATATGCGAGTTGTACAAAAAGTGTTCAAGTTATGCATAAAATAATTTATTTAGGAATATATATACTGTGCTATACCTCTTGCTTGAAATATTGTCCCTATCTCAACTGCATAATCTAAGACGAATGGTATTGGCTCACAATAATACTCTTGGGTTATGCAGGGTTTTTGTTTTATTAGTTTAATTTGAGTTGTCACTTGATTAATCATTTCGTATTGTCCCTCTGAGCCTAATTGCATAAATAACCTCACCATAATATTTACTCCATACTTTAGCGTGTTAACATTTTTTAATATTGGCGTAACTAATACTAAAAAACCAGTGTCTATTGGTTGAGCATGCAAGACAAAAGATATAGGTATAGTAACTTGTTTTGTATCTGGTTTAACAGTAATCATACTTTCAGCCTTAGTGTTTTTATCTGTGCCTATTGACTCGCTTGTTAGTATTGTTCGCTGTTTCATAAAGAGATACCCCTCCTTTGCTATTATTCAAGGTAATGTGCTTGAATATAGACTGCCAGTGTGTCTGAATATTCAAGTAAAATAAATTCCACTTCTCCAGCATCAAATGTAGGAATGTACTTACAGCCCGATACGAAAAATATATATAAATCTAACATAATCTATATATTTCTACTGTGATGCGACTTATACCTATTAGGTTTTTCGTCTTGCATCTTCCTGCTTCATAGAGTCTGTCCTCAGCACTTTCCCCTTAATAACATTTGATATAACTCTCCACAGGCTTAACTTCCCCAGTATCGATAGGTACTAATAGTTAGATAAATTTATACTTGCATTTAAGTCACGGTCTATAACTAATCCACAACATTCACATTTATAAATTCTATCTGTTAGCTTTAAATCTACTTTTTTATTACCACATTTACTACATAATTTTGATGATGGAAACCATCTATCTGCGACTACAAAATTTATAAAATACATTTCGCACTTATATTTTAGTTGCCTAACAACTTCATATAATTTCTGTTCTATAATAGCTTTAGATAAATGACGATTTTTTATCATACCTTTTATGTTTAAATGTTCAACTACAATTTTTGATGGTTTGGTTCTCACAATACGTGTAGTTGTTTGATGAATATAATTGTTTCTTATATCAGCTAATTTCTTATATATGCTACGAATTTTCTTGTTTTGTTTCTGGATATTTTTCATATCTTTTAATGGTTTTTTATAAATAGGCTTTCTTTTTGAAGTGTAAGACTCTGTATTTGCTAAAAGTTTTCGGCTTAGTTTACGTTGTTCTCGTCTAAGTTTCTTTTTTAGTCGTCTAACTTCTTTAGTTTTGTTAATATTTTTATAAACTGCACCGTCTGAACATATAGCAAGGTCTTTTATACCTACATCTATACCTAAACTTACGTTAGTTAGCGGGACTTTTTTCTGCTTGATTTCATATCCAACAGATAAAAACCAATTTTTCCCGTCATAACTTATTCGTGGGTTGCTATATTTTTTACCTTTTTTAATTTTAGGTAAAGGTTCGACGGTTTTAATTTCGCCTATTTTCTCACCTTGAAAACCGATATCCGTTTTTGTTAAACTCTCGTAGTTTACATAAAAACTTAATTTGGATTTGTGTCTAGACTTATATTCTGGTTTTCCACTTTTTCCTGTTAACCAGTTATGTCTAGCCGTATCACCATCTTTAACTGCTTGTTTTGGGACGTTTGCACTAACTTCACCTAGCCACTTATGACTATCTTTTTTTAGTGCTGTAATAAGTTTTCGTACG
>LNZQ01000048.1 GCA_002007315.1 Epulopiscium sp. Nele67-Bin004 | reverse complement strand
AACGTTACTGCTAAAGGACGGCGTTGTATTATCAAATCAAGGTTGTGTTGAAGTATCCGAAGCACGGGCTCTAGATAACATCATGTTAGTGTCCTATCTGTGTTTATTTTGTGTTAATAATTGAAAAAAAGCGGTTTTGGATGCATCGGAGTGTGTAGACAGTTTGCATATACACGGAACTCGGCAGCCCCTTGGTAGTCTTCCGAAAGGTGACCAACCACAATAATGTGGGCTTGGCAGAAGGAGGGCAAAGTGAAGGAAGAAGCTGGCCAGGCTGTGTTGAGAGAATGCTGAAAATACGAGGTAGACAGAGGGCGAGTTTCAGCGAGGGGCAGAGTTCCCAAACATCGATAGAGTTAGCTGTGCTGCAGGTCATGCCTAGCCGTTTTATAGAAGTCTGAGATCATAAAGTAAAGTCCTGAAAATGAGTATAATACAGTTAAAGAAAACAAAACAAAAAAAACATTTCAAGGCCCCCTACGCAGCCCAAGTGATTCTCTTGCTCACTTTAACTGTCACTACTGAATCTTGATGTGAAACAACATTTTTAAAGTACCAGTAATGCAGTGAATTGTTTATTTAACATCCTGAGTTAAATGCAAAGCTGAATACAGGCTCTTGCTTTAAAGAGGGGATTTCATTTACAGAGCGGACATAATACATACCAACATTAAATTATAGATTATGCTGTTGCTGCTAAAATCTGCGCTAATTGCAGCACCAAGCGAAGACTACATCAACAGAACTAGAGTCTATCGACTCTGCTAATTGAATACGCCACTCTGATAATGACTTCAGAAAGTCTGTGTCCACTGTGCTTGTGCCTTTTTTGTCAGCCTTTGTGAATTTATCCAATGCACCTTTGCGTATAGCTTCAGGAGAGAATAAATCATAAAGCTTATCAAAATACTTCTCATATTCATCATAAGTACAATAAAATATGCGTCCTACCGCTGGGGAGTCTGTGGGTTTGGGCTTGATTTTGGTATCATATATAGCCAGTTCTTCAAAATCTGTTAATATAGACACAGGACAACTGGCAGAATACCCGTAACGTCTGACTTGATATGCTGGGTCTTTATCATCATGTATATTTACGATAGGTTTTTTAGCTTCAACGAAAAATTTGCGATTTCCGTCTAGCCTAAAACTATAATCAGGGGCTTTGGTTTTGCCCTCGATTTTGACTTTGTCCTCTCTGACTACCTCTCTGCAATCTTCAGAATAGCCTTTATCATTATTTACGTCCCACCCTAACAATATAAAAAACTTATCTATGAAATCAGCTCTTGTGTTGGACTCATCATAGCTTGTTGTTTTGTATGTTTCAAGATTGCTACTGAATAAATCCACTAAATTTTTTAATTGTTCTTTTGCTTGCTCTCTGTTCATGTAATTTCCTGAAAGTGTTATTAATCTTATTATACCATATTTTCGCAAAAAATGCAATCTAAAACACACACTAATTAACGCTTTTAAACCACCTATACGCCGTTTTCTCCAGTCAATATGAGCATACAAACCCGCAAACGACATTAACGACGCTGTATAGAGCAAAATCAAGGATTTTCGGCTTAGTGGCTAAAAAGGATTTGATACTGTGATGAGCTTTACATAATCAAACATATAACATCTATAAGATGATACCGAAATACGCCGTATACGGGTATGTTTTACGCAAATCTGATAAATTCCACACAATCATCGTATACAGCTGTATACAGCCTTTAAAACCTCTGTTCTTAAAATATGCACTCAAAACAACCGCCTTATTTTACATAGCTATATGATACCTTTGTACCACTAGATTTCTGCGGATTTATGCACCGATTTTATGGTTGGGTTTGTTTTTTATCTCATATCTACGTTGATATAACCGTATTTGATGCAGTACATTGCTATGTTGTTATATATAGTAACTTGCATAAAATACAAACATAAACAAAAAATCATGGTGCATAAATGTATGATGAGCGTAAACGGTATTTTATACTGTTGAGCTTATCATATTTGCGGTATTCAGACACCCCCACCGCCATGCCTCAAGCGGTGCAAAAGCTCTCTATACATATATACCAGCTAGAAAGCACCATATCATAGTTTTTTTTAGGAACAAAAAAAACGTTTCGAGGATTTCACTCCTCTAATCAACAAACTGCATAAATCCACTTACAGGAGTTCCGAATATGGATGACGAAGACGAAGAAGCACGGGGACGCTGGACAAAGTACAGGCGTAGCAACGGCACATATTACGCAGACTTGACAAGAGCTGACGGAGAGCGTGAAAGATTTTCACTAAACACCACCGACGAAAGAGAAGCTGACAGACATATCGATATGTTAAACCTAAAGCATTTTGCCTATTCTGCGAAAGATATTGGTATCACTTTGGAGATTCTGCAAAAAGACGGCAGTATCCAAGTCGGTGTAACTCATAAGAAAGATATTATGCTTATATATCACTATCAGTTTTTGAAATATTTGAGCGTTGTCAAAAAAATATCTAAAAGACATATGCATAGCTATATAGAGTTGCAAAAAACATTAAAATATTACGGTTTCTCGTGGGAGTTTGTTGACGATATGGCGTTGCTTATTGATATGCAGGAAAAATTGCTTGCTGTAAAAGCTCGAACAACTGTCGAAAAGCAGATGACTTTGCTTAGAGCTTTTGTAAACTGGCTGTATGCAAGCAATCATATCTCTGATTCTGTTAAAAACATGGTATTAAGCAACATAATGACTGAAAATCACACTAGAGTCATCACGCCTAAAGAATTGATGACTCTGACAGAGTTTAATGCTTTGCTTGAGCATGCTTTTACAACTGATAGAGATTTTTATATGTTTTTGATGTTGCGTTTTATCCTATGCACACGGATAGAAGAGTGTATTAATATATCCGTTAATGATATTAGAGTAAGACAAATCAACGTAAGACAACAGAAAACCGAAAGAGTCAAATCCATTACATTACCGCCAACACTTATGGCATATATAAATAAATATTGCAGAGATAACAACTTACAAAATAATATCTTCATAGGTGCTAACAAAAACAGCAAATACTACTATCTAAAATTCAAACAAGCTTTGAAAACTATCGGGCTTAATCCAAATTATCAGCTTGACCAGATAAGGCACTTGTCGGCTACTTTGGTAAATGAATTGTTTGACAAACACGACGCAGCTCTATACTTGGGACACTACAGCTCCCGAGATATTACAAGCCGTTATATAGTCAGCGAATCGACAACCACACTCAAAATCTCTACGGCTTTGTGTTATCATGTGGAGCATTTGAGAGATTTTACAGAAAAACCTATTAAAAAACCTCGCACAGCTCCTAAAACACCTCAAACAAAAAAGCACTCTATATAAGTGCTTTTTATTTTAATCGTTTTGTAAGTTTACGGTTGATTTTTTGGTATATTTTGTTTCTCGGTTCTACTATAATTATAAGTAGGCATAATTCCAGCCCTCTTTTTTCAAATACAAGTCTGTAATCTCCTATCCTAAACCTGTATATATTGTCGTACGCACACTTTATAGATTTTGCATACTTCATAGGATTTTCGGATTGATTGTATTCTGCAATTTTGTCCAATATTCTTATTTGGGATTTTTTGTCAATTTTTTTGAGGTCGTCAAGTGCCTGTTCTGAAAATTCAATCATAAGCCCAGTTTTTCCCTCGTTTCGTCAATAGAATAGTGCTTGCTGTTTTGGGCTTGCTCCATTCTCTCCCGCAACAACTCCTCGTCAATCTCATCATCAATAGCCTGTATGATAACGGGAGATGTGCTGTTTAAACGGTGTATATTTACGTTATCAGCATTTTTGACTATGGCAACGACTTCAGAGCCGTGCTTTATAATAATATTACCATTTTCTTGTATACATGTAATACCTTTTGCTGTTTTTACCATTTTACACCTCTCAACTAAGATAATATATTATACTATATTTTTGTAAAAATTTCAATATTATTGATTGACATTCCCGTAAAATTAGTGTAAAATCTTATATAATACCAATTATATAGATGACAACAAACTGTCAACAGAAAAATCATGAGTTTTCTATAGAATTTCCAGAGATATACTGGCGGTTACTATGCAGAGAGATTTTAAAATTATAAAATTACCATAACTCTCTTTCCGAGTAATTTAAAAGTTAAATCATTATGTAACAATGATTTGTTTAAATGGTGTACGTAATGTCAGTTTTTTGTCCAAGGCAGCAAAATGTCAGTATTTTTCCAGTAACAAAGTCCGAGCATAAAACTTTTTTGACTTTTTAATCTCTAATAGAAAGCCTTATTGAAAAATCCAAAATACAGGATAATTCAATGGGGCTTTTTGTTAGGTCGAACGGTTACTACTATGCTGAAATTACAGTCAACGGCAAACGCATTCAAAAATCATTAAAAACTAAAGCAGTATTTGCACAGATTTATATCATGTGCTGTTGCGTGAAAAAATATTAAAAGATTTCTTCTCTGAATCCAATTCTTCTAATCATATTAATACTAATTCAAAAGTTTCAATCAAACAAGATAAAAAAAGAATCAGATCGACTATTCCAATAATAGAAAAATATATGCAAAACTGTAAATCAAGAAATCTAGGCATTAGAGCTGTCGAGGACAAAAAACGCACTTTTAAGCTCCTTAGGGAGTACAAATTGATGAGTTTTGAGGATTACTCCACAAAGAAAATTGACGCACTCTGGTAGGAACATCCCTTTAGGGAGAGGATTTAAAACAAAGATATAAAGACGACAGTATCTTGAACACAATCAACCATGTGTAGCATCACGTTTAGGTTTCATTAAAAATATATAATATAGAAATATATTCACAGTTATACAGTGTAAAATCACATACCTTCACACCGCATGATAGCTATATTTCATGACACAATGCGAATCTATATTAGTAAATACTTTTATAGCAACGACTCTTACTTAAACAATAATGAAAATTCTACTAATACAAATACTCAATTATAAAGTTGCTTGTGCTTAGATCGCCTGTGTTTGTGTTTATGACAGCTGTAGTTATGACGTTGTTAGGTATATAATCGGCATGTTTATAGTATTTATGCACCCACGTAGTGGTATTGTATGTAGGGTCCGTAGGTTCAGCTATTGCAGTTTTTGTAACATGCAGCTCTACATTTGTTGCAGTTGCTTCTACTACCTTGAAAGTCAGTTCGCTACTAATACAGTCTTTAGTTTTTTCCACCCCCAACTCAACACCGCTGGGAAATGCATTAGATTTGTACGTGTAATTCGCCATGTTAGTCCTTAGCTCATCTACATCGTTACTATTCAACACAACAGCACAGCTGCTGAAACCCATCATAAAAATCAGATAAAATTTGTTCACCTGTTTTACTCCTATATATTTTAATTGACATAATTTAGATACTTACATATTATAAAGTATATTTACTTATACTTCGGCAAGGCATAGCTCAAAAGTAAAGTGATTTTTCAGTTTTTCTAAAATATTTAATCTGTTGGTTTATTTTCAATAAACCCATTGCAGAAATATTGAGCTAGATATAAGATATAGTAAGCACTTGTTATGTAGTGTTTTAGTATGACATTAGCAATCGTTGTGCAAACAGCGCTGTAACCTAATGAAACGGGCTAGAAATGCCCTATAACCTACGATATACACAAAATGTACTATATAAAACTATCCCCAGATGAGATAGGCTTGCAGATATGATAATTTTAGTTGTTTATAAATAAGACTTTACTTTTTGGAATTTTTGATAATGTTCATTATAACTAAACGCCATAGCCGGGTGTTTTATATTCCAAAACCATGTATCTGGATATTTACTATATTTCCATAACTTCAAATCTCCATCAATCCAATTACGCTCATTATCAGGCAACCATGACAATATTTTTGACCAGTCTCTGCCCCATACAATCACAAGAGTCGGAGCATATTCATTCAGCATTTCAAATAACGCCTTTCTGGACTGCTCTATCATCTCATCACTCATATAACGTTTATCGTGATGACCGCCTAAAGCTGAATTGCCGACAAAACCTTGCATATAATTGTAAAAATCACATTATTCCAAAATTCTGCGTTATTGCTGTGGTAATCACCTGTAACTACAGCCTTGGCATTGTTAAAGGTTTTTAAGTTTTGTTCTCCGTTGATTGTATCATTCATTAAACTAATAGTCATTCCACGTGCCCAATTATCAGTGCTTTCGGGGGTTTGGTTTTCTTCCCGCAAATAGTGCGATTCTCCCAACATCATTATTTTAGGGTTGGTGTTTTCGTAGTTTTTACCCACAAACGGTTTGAAATAAACATTTTCCATTTGACGGCTCCTTATAAGATATTTTATTATTGCAAGCTGATAAGCATTCTGGGGTCAGTGTATTTTTTATGAAGCACTTTAAATGACCTGTAATCATCTTTATGCATGAACAATCTATAAACACCCCAATTTTCATAGTTATCAATATTTTTATATTTTTTGTAGTCTTCATGTTCTTCAAAATATTGCAAATCAGATGAATTTTCAATAGCTACATACCCTAAGCCCGAATCCACAATAGTTTGCACCAAATTATTAAGAATTTTTTTTTTCATTTCATTTA
>LNZQ01000047.1 GCA_002007315.1 Epulopiscium sp. Nele67-Bin004 | reverse complement strand
GGTGTAAAAGTTCCGTCCGACATAGTCGAATGAACATGTAAATCTATCATAATTAAATACCTCCTTATAAAAATGTATACTATTATTTTATCATACTTTTGCGAACATGCACGTAAAATATAAAAGAATTATCAAAAAGTGAGGAGGGGAATTATGGCAAAGAAAAGGAAAAAATCATCTATTGCTACATCAACTATTATATTTACTGCAATAAAAGCTAGTGCTATGGCGTATGTTGTGACTGCTATTTTTATAATTTTAGGTTCTGTTCTTCTTACATATACTGACCTTGGGGAAAGCGTTGAAAAGTGGGTCATACTTGTTGGTATTATGGCATCTGCTGGACTAGCTGGGTTTGATATGGCAAAAATCGAAAACAAAAACGGTTATAAGTGGGGCATTATAGGTGGGATAGTATACTTAACTATATTCATTTTAATGTTGACCTTTACAAATGGACTAGCAGGGGTTGGGGCAGGCTACCTAACTACTATTGCTCTTGTATCGCTTGTAAGCAGTAGCTTTGCTGGTATCGTTGCTGTAAATCAGCAGTAGGATACAAAATAATTGTTTCCAAATAGTTTCCTATATGTTATAATAATACCAGTTTATAATAAAGGAGGCGTGATGGATATGAAACACGTAAAAACTTTAAACACAAAAAACCTAAAAAACACTGCTGCTAAAGGTGGATGTGGAGAATGTCAAACTTCTTGCCAATCAGCTTGTAAAACATCATGTACAGTTGGAAACCAAGCTTGCGAGAAATAGGTTTTGGGCTAGTAGTGGAGAAAATCCCTACTAGCTTTTTTTAACACTTATATAACTGGAGGAAACAATGTTACACAAATTTCAATTTCAAAACTCAAATATAGTAATGGACGTTCATAGTGGGGCAATTCATATAGTTGATGATATTGCGTATCATATAGTTGAAGATGTATTGGCACTTTCACAAGATGAGGTTGTGAACAAATATAAAGATAAATTTGCAAAATCAGATATATTAACAGCAATTGAAGAATTGTATTCGCTTAGAGAAGAAGAAATGCTTGGAACAGTAGACACATATGAAGATTTAGTTCCAGCATTTATGGCTAGAAACCCAGTAGTTAAAGCGTTGTGTTTGCATGTTGCTCATGATTGCAATTTGGCATGCAAATATTGTTTTGCAAGTGAAGGCGAATATCACGGAGAAAGAAGTCTTATGACAGCTGAAGTAGGGAAAGCGTCAATTGATTTTTTGATTAAAAATTCGGGACATAGAAAAAATATTGAAGTAGACTTTTTTGGTGGAGAGCCGCTGATGAATTTTGGTGTTGTAAAAGAAGTTGTTGAATATGCACGTAGTAAAGAAGCAGAGGCTAACAAAAACTTTAGATTTACAATGACTACAAATGGGATACTGTTAAATGATGAAATAATAGCATTTTTAAATGAGCATATGCATAACGTAGTTTTAAGCCTTGATGGTAGACCAGAAATTAATGACCAAATGCGACCAACTTGTAATGGGCGTGGTAGTTATGATGTGATTGTGCCTAAGTTTAAAAAGCTAGTAGAATCTAGAAATAACAAACAATATTACATTAGAGGAACATTCACGCATAATAATTTAGATTTTTCTCAAGATGTGTTGCATATGGCGGACGCTGGTTTTGGGGAAGTATCGGTTGAACCTGTTGTTGCACCAAGTGATAAAGGATATGCACTGCAAGATGAGGATATCGAAAAACTTTGTGAGGAATATGAAACGCTTGCAAAAGAAATGTTGCGTAGACATAAGGAGGACGGGGAGTGTTTTAATTTCTTCCACTTTATGGTTGATTTAACAGGAGGACCATGTGTGCATAAGCGACTTGCAGGCTGTGGTTCGGGAACGGAATATCTTGCGGCAACACCAGAAGGGGACTTGTATCCTTGTCACCAATTTGTTGGTATGGAAGAATTTAAAATGGGCGATGTTTGGGAAGGCGTAACGAATGTTGATAGACGTAAACAGTTTGAGGCAAGCAACGTTTATACAAAAGATGATTGCACAAAATGTTGGGCAAAACTTCATTGTAGTGGAGGTTGTGCAGCAAACTCGTATAATTTTAATGGAAACATAGATAGTACGTATGAAATTGGTTGTGCATTACAAAAGAAAAGACTTGAGTGTGCAATAGGTATACAAGCTGAAATGTGTTAAATAACGGGATAATTTAAGGAAAAATATATTATGAAGATAAAAGAATTGAAAAAAGGATTATTTATTGGATTAATTTTGACAGTAATAATAGTTGCAATTAGAGCTATTATTAAAAATTTAGATAGACAAAATGAAGGTATCATAACTGATAATAATGATAAAATATTTACTGTAGATAGTACACCAAATGATATAGATGATGAAATAGAAATACTTTCTGAACAAATAGAGATTGTAGAAGATATTATATCTCAAGAGTTAGTTGCAATAACAGAAAAGGGAACAAAATATCATACAGGGGATAGTTGCCGAACAGTAACAGAGGTGGCACGCTGGCTAACAGTAGATGAAGCTG
>LNZQ01000046.1 GCA_002007315.1 Epulopiscium sp. Nele67-Bin004 | reverse complement strand
AGTTAATAGAAAAAACTTTTGGGTGTGTACGATTTGTATTTAATTTCTTTTTAGGTATGAAAATACAAACTTACGTAGAATATGGAGTAAGGTGGAGCTCTCCCCCACGGAGCTGCCTCCCCGGGTGCCTGGAGGTCCACTTCCAATCTATTTGCTGTAATTGCCGTCAGAGTGTACACCTTGGAGTCCTCTAATTCCCTCTTTTATTTCAGCCACCATGAGGGAGACCATCTGTCCTCCTGCCTGCACCTCCCCCACCCTTTGGCGTTGGGTCTCTCTCTCTCACACACACACACACACGCACTCACACACACAGATACACACGCAGCATACCAAGGTTTTTGTCGGAGACACTGGGGCTCTGAGACATCACACCTTCGTCCAGCCAACGTCATGTGACTGCAGCAGGCTGAGTGTGGTTTTATGAGCTGCTAGTGAGGATGACCACGACGCTGTCACATAAAGGGGGAAAGTTGCCAGAATAATGAAAGTAAAGTGACACAGTTTGCCATCTGTTGCCTTCTTTTATTCATTCAGTTTTCTAGAAATCTGAGAGCCCACACACACGCACACACACACA
>LNZQ01000045.1 GCA_002007315.1 Epulopiscium sp. Nele67-Bin004 | reverse complement strand
TTTACGATATTTTCGTATTTTTCACCTAAACTTATGTTTTCTACTATGTTTTTACTTGTCCCATATAACATTCTTTTTAAGTAATCTTTTTCCTCGTTGTTTTGTATCTCGATTATATACCTGTTGTCATTTTTATCTCTAACCAAAATATCAACTCTATTAAATTTATCGTGTGCCTCCTGCTGATTGCTCTCACTTTCAAGTATTTCTTGGATTTTAACATCTATACCTGTTAAGTCTGATATAAACGCCTCCAATATATCGAAGTTATCTTTTTTACGTAACACTGTTTTTATAGCCCAATCAAACCTGATTAATTTTTGCATCTGTACACCCCTTATCATTTTACACCTGCTGGCGTAAACCTGCCACTTTTTCAATAGAAAGTCCAGTTTTAATTGCAATAGTTTCATCGTCTAAAACATCTAACAATGCTGTTGCTATTTCTAAAGTTTTGCGACTTTCCCCATTTTTCTCAGCCGACTTAATGTGCGAATTGTATATGACTTGGCTTTCTATAAACCTTTCATATGACTTTCTTTCAGCTTCTTGCATATTCAAAATATCTAATTGCACCTCAATTTTATTCATTATATCCGAGGTGGAATTAGAACTTACTTGGCTATTTTTTAATAAATACAACCACTCGTCAAATTTGGTTTTAGTCGTCCCGCTGAAACGATTAGGTAATATGATATAATATTCAGGAAAAATTTTAACATCATATTCATCTGGTGAATTAAAAGTTGATATACACAGTTGCTTTCCGTCGTTGAGTAGAGTCTTTGTATTTAGTCCTATAAATTGCATTTCACCGTGATACACCGTGTCTATACCTGTTCCCAATTCAAAATAAACAATATTTATAGAAATAACCTTTAATATGTTGTCATAACTTTTACCAATGCTGATATTTTCTACTATATTTTTTGATGTACCATATAACATTCTTTGCAGATAATCTTTTTCTTCACTATTTTGAACTTCAATTATATATCTATTGTTGTCAACATCTTTTACTAGTATATCTACACGATTAAATTTATCTGTACTTGTATCTTGATTGCTCTCACTTTCAAGTAGTTCTAAAATTTTTACTTCTTTATTAATTAAGTCTGATATAAACGCCTCCAATATATCGAAGTTATCTTTTTTGCGTAACACTGTTTTTATAGCCCAATCGAACCTGATTAATTTTTGCATCTGTACACCCCTTATCATTTTACACTTGTTGGCGTAAACCTGCCACTTCTTCAATAGAAAGTCCAGTTTTAATTGCAATAGTTTCATCGTCTAAAATATCTAACAATGCCGTTGCTATTTCAATTTTTTCTTCTTTTCTACCTTCTTTTCGCCCTTTAGCTTCTGCAGTTTCCATTTGTGTTTCTTGTATTACTTGGTTTTCCACAAACCTTTCATACGTTTTTCTTTCTTCTTTACTCATCTTTAGCACATTTAGTTGCTCATCAATTCTATTCATCACTGTTGATTTCGCTGTGCTTGCGATTTCGCTATTTTTTAATAAATATAACCATTCATCAAATTTATCTTTTGTTTCACCTGTGAATCTATTTGGCATAATTATATAATACTCTGGGAACACTTTTGGGTCATATTCATGATATGGCTCATATGTTGCAAGCATTATTTGGCTATTTTCGTTAAGCTTAGTTTTTGTTTGCATTCCAACAAATTCAGTTTTACCGTGATAAACGCTATCTTCCCCTTTGCCCAGCTCAAAATACAGTATATTTATAGATATAACTTTTACGATATTTTCGTATTTTTCACCTAAACTTATGTTTTCTACTATGTTTTTACTTGTCCCATACAACATTCTTTTTAAGTAATCTTTTTCCTCGTTGTTTTGTATCTCGATTATATACCTGTTGTCATTTTTATCTCTAACCAAAATATCAACTCTATTAAATTTATCATGTGCCTCCTGCTGATTGCTCTCACTTTCAAGTATCTCTTGGATTTTAACGTCTATACCTGTTAAGTCTGATATAAACGCCTCCAATATATCGAAGTTATCTTTTTTACGTAACACTGTTTTTATAGCCCAGTCGAACCTGATTAATTTTTGCATCTGTGCTCCCCTTATCCGCTGTTTTTATTTTTAATATAAGGGAAAATATTTTGATTGTCAAGCTGTTTGTAGCATGCAAAAAAAGCCTCATAAGCTTATATTGCCTATGAGAACTTTTGTAAGGCTTAATTATCGAAACCTGATAAACGATTTAGTGTATTTTCTACTTCTCTTGCTTCGCTTGCTAAGTATTGTCTTGTTAAGTTTTGAAATTCTGGTTCGCTATATATTGTTAGTGCTGTTTCTACAAACTCTGCAAGTAGTGAATATACTTTACGTTTATGGTCTAAGATATTTTGAATACCGTGTTCTGCGATGTGCAAATAATATTTATAAAAATTTGTTGATCTTATTTTATATATCTGCTCTGGGCGAGATTGAAACTGTTCGATATAATTTAACCTTGTATAATTGTGGATTATCGGAGGTTGTTTCATTGACCACTCTTTCATGTAGTTGCTAAAGTCCCATAGTTGTTTAATTCGTAATGCATCTATTGGCTTTAGAAACACAACTAGGTTTCTAAGAAGTGAAAGATTTTCTAATTCTTCTAGTGACCATATTCCTAAAAGTTGTAGAATTGCTTTATCGTCTTCGTTGGTCTGATAAACGCTATAGGCTTTTGCAAGCTCTATGTTCATATCTATGATGGTGCGGTCACATTTGTATAAGTACTCTGCAAAAAAAAGAGATGTTAAATCTTTAATCTCTAATGTGCGTTGCAGTTCTCTAGGATTGTTCATTGTGATTTGGATAACCTCGGCTGTAAGTTTTGTGTCTTGGTTAATCTTTGTAAGCACGATTGTACTATCGCCTTGAATACTTACACGACTTGTTTTGTGACTGATAATAAGGCTACACACTTCTTCCAATGTGTGTGCAGTTGTGTGAATTTCTTCAATGTTGTGAACTTGGCTTGTGTTTGTTTTTGGACACTTGAACATACTGTAAATGTTATATGCCTGTGTTGTTCTTGGAAATCTTCTTGTGGTTTGCATCGTAAATCCCTTTTCTGTTTTTGTATTAGAGATAGTTTACTTAGGTTATGTGTTGGCTTTTCTAGTTGTGTAAATAAACATTCTCTTTGAATAGTATTTTTTATAAATGGAGTATATAGGTAAGTTTGGCGACTTTAAAATTGGTTCATTTTACCCCTCCAACACCCTAAAATATACAGGAATATACATAAATTGTCAACTATTTTTATATGAAATGTTGACAAATATTTAAATTTAAATTAATAAAAGACAATCAAAAAAAGCCCTCATAAACTTATATCGCCTATGAGAGCTTTCCCCTATATTTTACACTTGCTGGCGTAAACCTGCCACTTCTTCAATAGAAAGTCCAGTTTTAATTGCAATAGTTTCATTGTCTAGCACGTCCAAAAAAGCAGTTGCTAACTCTAAAGTTCTTTCTTTTCGCCCCTTAGCCTCTGCGGTTTCCATTTGTGTTTCTTGTATTACTTGGTTTTCCACAAACCTTTCATACGTTTTTCTTTCTTCTTTACTCATCTTTAGCACATTTAGTTGCTCATCAATTCTATTCATTACTGTTGATTTCGCTGTGCTTGCGATTTCGCTATTTTTTAATAAATATAACCACTCATCAAACTTATCTTTTGTTTCACCTGTAAACCTATTTGGCATAATTATATAATACTCTGGGAATACTTTCGGGTCATATTCATGATACGGCTCATATGTTGCAAGCATTATTTGGCTATTTTCATTAAGCTTAGTTTTTGTCTGCATTCCAACAAATTCAGTTTTGCCATGGTATATACATTCTTCCCCCTCATCAAACTCCGAATAATCTATATTTATAGATATAACTTTTTTGATGTTTTTATAGTCTTCCTCTAAACTTATCTTATTGCTCGTGCTAAATAACACACTTTCTAAGTAATCTTCCTCATTATTTTGTATCTCAATTATATACCTGTTGTCATTTTTATCTCTAACCAAAATATCAACTCTATTAAATTTATCATGTGCCTCCTGCTGATTGCTCTCACTTTCAAGTATCTCTTGGATTTTAACGTCTATACCTGTTAAGTCTGATATAAACGCCTCCAATATATCGAAGTTATCTTTTTTGCGTAACACTGTTTTTATATCCCAGTCGAACCTGATTAATTTCTTCATGTGTGCTCCCCTTATCTGTAGTTTTAAGTTTAATATAAGTGAAAATATTTGGGTTGTCAAGCTATTTTGAAGCACAAAAAGCCCTCCTGCCTGACCAAAGTCGAGCAAGAGGGTTGTGTATTGTTTGTGTGTTAAACTTGGAAGTTGTCCATTTGTTTGTGGAGTTGTTTTGCCTCCTCTTCTAGTTCTTCTGTTGTTGTTAAGTTGCTGTTAGCTATTAAAGTGTTATTACTTATTTCTTCTGTCAACTCGTTAAGCGTGTGGTTAAGTTGGTTCAAGTCTTGTTGTTGTTGTTTTGCGTTGCTTGCTACTTGTTGTGACAGTTGTGCTGTTTCTTGTGTTGTTGTTATTATAGTGTTTAGTGTTGTGTTGATTTGTTTAACACTAGTATTTCCTTGTTCTATTGCAATAAGGTTAGTGTTGATTGTTTCTAGTATTGTTTTAACTGTTTCAGATGTTTTAACTGATAGTTCTCTGACTTCTCTTGCCACAACTGCAAAGCCTTTTCCTGTTTCTCCTGCACGTGCCGACTCTATTGTTGCGTTAAGCGCAAGAAGATTTGTTTGTTCTGCAATCTCCTCAATAAGTTTTATAGTGTCTTGTATTGCTTGTGTTGAATCTATGAGATTGTTCATTGAACTATTAAGTTGGTCTAGGTCATCTTTAGAGTTATTCGCTAAGTTTGAAGTATTATTGATATTTGTGTTACTTATATTGATGTTGGTGATGTTAGCATTAATGTGGTCAGTCATTTCTTTTGTGTCGTATTGTAGCTGGTTAAGTGTTTTAACTTGCAGTTTACTTTCATTGTGTAATTGCAATGCTGTTGTGTGTATTGTTTGTGACGATGTTTCTAGTTGGTTTGTTGTTGATTTAGTTGTTTGTATAAGGTCAGTTAGATTATCGGAGATTGTGTGTAATGATTCGTGAATGAGTTGATACTCTCCTATATAATCATATTCTGGAACTGCTGTGAAATCCCCTTGTGCATATTTGCTTAGAATACTGTTGATGTCCCCGATATACTCTTTAATACTTAATGATAGAATTTTCATTGACGACACTAAGTGTTCTGTTTCTATTGAGTTTTGTTCGATGTGGTCAACTGTTATGCTAAGGTTACCGTTACTTATTTGGTCAAGCACTTCTTCTACTTGTATTATTGGAGTCAAATATTTCTTTGTACTTTTGTTGATAAGATAAGTTAATATCCCTCCACCTAGTACTAATATTAAAAGGCTGGACGCTAGAGTTTTACCAATTGCATCTAAAGTATATTTTGTTGGATACGTTGTTACTACGAACCAATCTGTTGTATCTACTGGTGCAAACCCTGTATAACTTGGTGTATTAAATGCATCACGTTTATATACGATATCATAGGTATTGTTGCTTAGTGAAAATGTTGACTTTGTATTCGCTAAGTTTACAGTGTTGTTTTCTGTTGGTGCTAATTCTGGATTTGTGTGCATAAGGATGTCCATGTCTGGATCTATTATAAATGTGTGTGCATCTGGTATGTTAGACACTGATTCAAGTGTTTGTTGTAAACCTGTGATTTTAAGGTCTATACCTAGAACTCCTATTGACTTGTTATTAGTGTCGAATACTTGTAACGACAAGGTAATCATCATCTCACCTGTAATATCTAAGTATGGATTGGTTGTTACTACGAGTGTTGAATTCATTGTTTCAATATACCAATCACGTGCACTTACGTCCCAGTTGTCACTTGCTGATGGACGCCAATATGTTGATGATAACAAATTGTAATTGTTCTCAACAAAATATATACCATCTAAGTAAGTGTTAGTATTGTGTAAGTGGTGCAAGTAGTGTTCTAGTTCTGTTGGGTCTTCGTGTAGATTGTGATATGATATCTCAGCTGCTAAACTCTCTAGGAACTCTGTATTTTTAATCATTAACTTGCTAAACTCGCTAGAAGCTACAAATAATCTTTGTGCTGTTTCGTGTTTGTAAAGTTGGTCAATGTAATCTGCTGTTGCATACGCTCTTAGCCCTGCACTTAATCCTATACCTGTTATAAGTGAACCGTAAATGAGTATTCTTAGTGATGTAATTAAACTTCTAGTTTTAGTTGCCATTTTGCCTGTTCTCCTTTGTTTATCCGTTCTCCTTTGTGGTGTTTGCTAGGGTTTTGTGTAGTTGTTGCCTGATATTATTTATAATTTAATATAGTACTTTCTTTTATATTTTTTAAGACTTGTTTTTGAGGTTAATAGTACACATAAGATTATACCCCCTATCCCTTTATTTGTCAACCCTATTCTACAAAATTTGATAATACAGGCGGCTGATGACAGATATCCTCAACCTCACAAGATACATTATGCAAAGTAGTGTTAACGTAAATTCTTTTATTTCTTTTATCCGTATGTGGGAGCAAGGTATATGCTTTTTGTCTATCTGATCACATATGACACCTATCCAACGTTCAACAAGGTTTGCTTCCTGCCTTACATCATCATAATGCTCAAAGTACTTATCCAAATTTTTCCGTAGTCCCTGTATTTCCCCCTATTTTTTCTAAAAGTTTTTAATTCTTTATAGCAATTGGGTTCACTCACTATGTTCTTAACCTGTATATTTAATTTTATCGACTAATTAAATACATAATTTAAAATTTTAATTAATTTATATTTATTATATATAACACTCCTTCTATTGTCAACCATTTTATAAAATTTATAATGATTATATTCGTCCATTTTCAACTATACCTACAAAATTAGATAATCATTGTCCTATTATACAACAAAAAGCCTACTATATTTTAGTATAGTAAGCTTCAGTTGCATATTACTACTTAAAGTAGGTCTATCCCTGCTTTTTGTAACACTGCGTATAGCACTGCAATGTTAGTTTGTTTGGAAGTTTGTATTATGTTGTATGTGTTACAAATTCCTATTACTGGTTGCATCGTTGGTATAAGATTATAATTTAACAACGTGTAAGATAAACAACGATAACGCTCAGCTGTTATAAAGTGTGGTGTGTCGTGATACTCTATTTCTGCCATAGAAAATTGCATTGTAAGGTCAAATTTAATTTCATTATTACGTGTAATAGTTTTTATGTTTTTTGTACAAGCTGTCAGATACTGATTTATGTTATCTTCATACCATTTGTTT
The DNA here is from genome assembly GCA_002007315.1 of Epulopiscium sp. Nele67-Bin004. The sequence continues at coordinate 11,269 of LNZQ01000045.1, read as the reverse complement.
AAATTATGATAGTTTTGTGTAGGTTCTTTAAGCGTTGCTAAGTGCTCGAATATAGTTAATGTGATTATTGTTGCAACTTCTTCAATTTGTTCCTCAAGAGATGGTGGTTCAACGTTCTGATTGATTGCTTTAGCTCTTGTTGTGTTTATTGTGCTCGTGCTTTTTCTTAAATTAACTTTATTATTTAATTTAGTATTGTTATTACTTGCTGATTTTGTTTGTGCCATACTGGGTGTCCTCCTTTTTGTAATTTGTGCTCATGTAAATTTAGTTATTTGCTTTGTATTTGCTAGAATTTTATGCAACTATGGTGTCCTATTATATATGTTACTACTTATATGTTACTTTGTATTGGTTTTTATTTTATATTTTTGTTAATTATGTCCTTTCTACAACAGCAAACCCCACATAGACTACTTGTCCATATGGGGTTCTCAAATATCTATTCATTTTTATATAACAGCACGTCCAAAATATCTGCATAGTTCGCATCAACAGGGAATACCCTATTACCTTTTTGTAATACCGTTGTTTTTTCCTGCTTAATCACAAAATTTCTAAACGCCGTCACATCATCAATAACCCCCGTGTCATACAACAACTGGCTTATCATGCTTGCTGTGCTATCATCTGGTATAAATACTGTTATAGTATCAGCTGATTGTGACGCTGTTTCTTCTACTTGTGTTGGTATTTCTTCTGTTGTTGGTTCTTCTGTTGTTTCTTTCACTGCTTCTTCAACAACGGGAACTTCCTCAGGTTGTTCTACTGGAGTTGTTTCCAAAACTTCTGTAGTATCTTCTACCTCTAAAGGCACAATCTCCTCAACTTCTTCAGCTTGTCCAACTTGAGGTTCTTCTTCCACTATCGGTTCTTCCACTTGTGGTTGTTCGATATCTTTTTGTTCTGGTTCAGTTTGGCTATTTTGTATCAAAAGCTCGTCCACCTGATTAGTTGCCACGGCTCCTGCTACACTTACCTCAGGATTAAGTATCGGCGACTCTTGCTTAATCAGCTCAATCCCTGTCACAAGAAGTATGCTCCCCGATACAACTAGCCCTAGTCCAATGCCAACAAACCAGATACACGTTCTTTCGCTTTTCATTGGTTTTTACCTCGCTGATTAAGAGATATAATAAGCTGAATTTCGCCTTTACCTCTATTTAATTTTTTAGCTATTTCCGTAACATCAAATCCATTTTTATGCAGATACAACACTTGCGCCTTGTCATCTTCAAGCACATCAAGCACTGTATCCACAGAACTTCTTGGATTGTTTCCTTCTAACACGTTGTTAAAACTATTACCCTCTTTGATAGCAGTCCCTATTGTTTCTCTAATTTCATCTTGACTTCTAATTTGTGCTAAACCTATTATACCTGTGCAAGCTATAACAAGTCCTATCGCTATAAAAAAAAGTCCTATATATGGCAAATTGTTTATAAACATACCATCATTCACCCTCTAAATTTTATTTTTCTTATATACTTGTTAAAGGTAGAGTAATATTTTCTTTATTTAGTTGTGTTCTTAATTTCGATATTGCTTTGGTGTGAATTTGTGATACTCGTGATTCTGTAACTTCTAATATTAAGCTTATTTCTTTTAGTGTTAATTCTTCAAAATAATACAGTTTAATTACCAACTGCTCTCTCTCGGTTAGATCTACTATTGCTTTTTCTAATGTATCTACAACTTCTTTATTTTCTAATTGTGCACTAGGAGTTAAACTTGACTTATCCTCGATAGTGGACGCATATGTTTCGCTTTCATCAATAGAAACAAGTGTATTTATGTTTGTTTCTTGCATCAATTTATAATATTCATCTTCATTAATGTCTAATTCTTTCATATACTGTTCTTGGGTTGGGTGAGCACCATACTTTGACTCAAGCTTTTCTTTAACTTTCGTTAAATCTTTTTGTTTTTTACGCAAAGTTCTTGGCACCCAATCCAGCCTTCTAACTTCATCTATAATTGCGCCTCTAATTCTCAGTGATGCATACGTTTCAAACTTAACTTGCTTGCTATGATCAAACTTATCAATAGCATCTATCAGTCCTATAACTCCATAACCTATTAGGTCATCTAGTTCTACATAATTTGTGAGGTACATGCCTAGCCTACCAGCTACAATTCTAACTAAAGGAGCGTAGTGCTCTATCAACTGTTGCTTCAATATTTTAGTTTTATTCTTTTTGTATCCATCCCAAATTTTATCCACATTAGTTCCACTCACTATTTACCACTTCCTTAACGTTAAATCTCTTTTTCACCTCTACCAATAGTTTTGACCAATAAGCTTCCATCAGTGAGTCTAAGCTCAATTGTTCTTCCATAAGTTTCACCTACTTCGCTTGCTTTTATTGGTATATCCAATTGATTAAGTACTTTTTTTACAGCTAAAATATTTTTCTCACCTATACGCATTGTATCGTTTGATGTTTCAAATTTAAACATTTGAGCACCACCCGCCATTTTTGCGATGCAATTGTGTTTTTTACAACCTTGTGCCAACAACAAATCCAACAAATGTACTACCCCTGTGTCAGCAAATTTTGCAATGTTCTGATTATTTTTTATCGCCGTGCTATCAGGAAGCATGATGTGTGCCATGCCTCCAATCTTTGCAACCGGGTCATAAATTGTTACCCCTACACAAGAGCCAAGTCCTAAAGTTGTTATAAGTTGAGGGGATTTTCCTATCTTAATATCTGCAATTCCTACTTTTATTATCTCAGCCATAGCGTCTACCTATAGTCTCAATGATATGTCTTTCTGATTCTTTATCCAACATCAATATATAAGACCCCTTTAATATATTTTGATCATCATCAAATTTGCTCTCTATTATTATTGTATCCTGATTTTCATCACAAAATTCAATAGCGGGCAGAGTTAATATAACACAAGCCATATCTATCGCAATTTGTGGGGTAGACTGGTTCATTCTAGTATCTATAAATGTTCCAATTGCATTAAGATATGAGCCACCTAAAATGTTTCCCACTTCAGACATAAGAGAATATTCAATCTCATTTAATTCTCTTATGTCTTCTGGTGCTTTCCCCAATATCCATTTTATTACTTCTTTTGCACTCTGTTCCTCAAACGTTAATAGAAGTACTGCTCTCATTCCCCCTGTAACTTCTATTAAGTTTGCAATTATAAAATGTTCAGCCGTTTCATAAAGTTCATAAACTTCTGTAATTTCTTTTACTTGTACGTCTACTACACTCATATTTATTTTCGTGTTTAATAGCGTACTAAGTGCAGTAATAGCATTTCCAGCCCCAATATTTGCCACTTCTTTTAGTTGATCTAGCGTGCTATTTATGATTTCGTCTTTTAATCGTGGCATTGTGATACCCCCTACTCCTCTATTTCAAACGCTACCTCAACAAGTCTAGTTTGGTTCAATAGCGTAATAATTTCTTCACCGTTTGTAATTTTTCCAACCCCAATTATATAGCTAGAGTCTATTTTTCCTTGCATCGTTGATATACCTTCAATTTGGCTTGGCTCTATCTCAACAACTTCTTTAACTTTGTCTACAATAAACCCTACCATAGCTTCTTCAGTGCGAATGATAATTATACGTGTGTATTCTGTTGGGTCTTGTGCCTCCATACTAAATAGACGTCTAATATCGATTACAGGAATTATTTCACCTCTAAGGTTCATTACACCACGTATTGATCTTGGCGACTTTGGAACACGCATAATACTTTTCATACGCTCGATAATTTGCACACTTTGTATATCTATACCGAAGTTTTGTTTATCCATCTCAAATACTACATATTGTTTATTAATTGTTATTTCCATACTACGACTCCTTTATACTAGTGTATTAATATCAAGAATTAGAGCTACCTCACCATTACCAAGTATCGTTGCTCCAGCAATCATATGAATGTTGTTGAAATATTTACCTAGTGGTTTGATAACAATTTCTTGTTGACCTATTAATGAATCTACTACGAAACCTACTTGCTTTTCGCCTTTTTTAACTACAACGACAATAAGTTCTTCTTGGTTTCCTGGTGGAAGTTCAAGCACTTTATCAAGTCTTATTACTGGAATAACTTCATTTCTAAGCACAATAACTTCTTGGTTTTGAACAAGTTTAATTTCGCTACTATTGATGTTTTCGATGTTTTGGATATTACTTAAAGGTATCGCATACTTTTCATCAATAATGTTTACCATAAGTGCTTGGATTATAGCAAGTGTAAGTGGTAATCTAACGATAAATCTACTTCCTTTACCTAACACAGTTGAAATTTCAACGTTACCACCAAGTGTAGTAATTTTGCTCTTAACAACGTCAAGACCAACTCCACGCCCTGATAAGTCAGTAATTTTTTCTGCTGTACTAAAGCTTGGTTTAAACAATAGTTCAATAATTTCTTGATCTGACATACCTGCCAGTTCTTCTGGTGGCATACCTTTTTCAAGTGCTTTTTGTTTAATTTTTTGTGGGTCGATACCTTTTCCATCATCTTCAACCTCGATAACAACGCTGTTACCATCTTGATACGCTTGAAGTTTGATTGTACCTTTTTCGTTTTTCTCAAGTGCGATACGCTCTTTTGTTGTTTCCAAACCGTGGTCAGCTGCATTTCTAAGCAAGTGAATAAGTGGATCCCCGATTTCATCGATAACTGTACGGTCAAGCTCTGTTTCTTCCCCTGACATTACAAGCTCAATGTTTTTACCAAGTTTTCTGGATACGTCACGTATCATTCTTGGGAAACGGTTAAATACTGTTTCAACTGGTACCATTCGCACTTTCATAACAGCGTCATGCAAACTAGTACTAACTCGCTCTAAGTATTCTAAAGAATCGTTGTAATTTGATTCCATATTGTTGTGTGCATTTGAATTGCTTAGTCCTTCAAGTTGAGTTTTTACAATTATAAGCTCACTTACAAGGTTCATAAGCGTATCAAGACGATCTATATTAACACGTACACTTTTTCCTGCAACTTGTTGTTTTGGTGCTTCTCCACCTGCTGCTGGTGCACCTGGTGCTGCTCCTGCCGCTGGTGCTGCTGCAGGCGTTGGTGCTGCCGCCACTGGCGTTGGTTCTGCTACTGGCGTTGGTGTCACAGTTGCCGCTGGCGCTTCATTTGCAAGCTCTGGTGCTTCTGAAATCTCAACCATAATCTCGTTTAAGTCCTCAAGCTCCACACCATCAACTTCTGCTACACTCATAACTATTTCTTTAACTTTGTCTTGATCTTCATCAGTTGTATATACAACTGTAAATTCTTGCTCAAATTTTTCATCTTCAATTTCTTGTGAAGTTGGCTCAGAATAAATTATTTCCCCAACTGCTCCAAGCTCTGCAAATACGATAAATGCACGTGCTGCTTTTAACATACAAGAGTTTGATAACACAACGTTGATTTTGTATACGTTCATTCCTGATTCAATCGCTTGTTTACGAACAAATTCAACACTTTCTGGTAAATCCATTGATAAACCTTTGTCTGCCCCACCTTGAGCTTGCTCCGTAGCAGGCTCATCTGCCGCCAAACTTCCATCAAACCCACTAACTTTTTCTCCATTTAAAATTGCTTCTAACTGTTGAATAAGCTCTGGGTAACTTTCTTCACCTTCGCTTGATGTATTTACAATGTTTTCAACATAGTTTTCTAACGCATCAAGACATTGGAACAAAATATCAACCATTTCTGGCACAATTGTTAGTTTACCATTTCTTATTTCTGATAAAACATTTTCAACACTATGCGTTAAATGTTGCATTCTTGTAAAGCCCATTGTCCCTGCCATACCTTTTAATGTATGTGCAACTCTGAATATGTCGTTTAGGACGTTCATATTCTCAGGGTCTGTTTCTAGTTGCAATAAAGTTTCGTTCAAACTTTGTAGGTTTTCTTTTGATTCTTCAATAAAAATTTGTAAATATTGCGTCATATCCATATCTCATTACCTCACTAACTTTTTTATTAGTCCTGAAATTTCTTTAATGTGCAATTCATAATCATGTAAATTTGCCTCTGAAATTACTTTTGGCATACCATAAATTATGCTGCTTTCTTTATTTTCAACAACTACTGTCACATCTTTAATGTTATTTTTTAGGTCGTTTATTCCTTCTAGTCCATCTGATCCCATACCAGTTAACACAATTGATATAACCTTTTTGGATACATCTAAATTGGCTAGTGAAGAAAACAACAAATTTGCAGATGGTCTACACGCTTTGTAGGGCTTTTCTGTTGATAGTTTAATAGTTGGTGCATTTTTATTTACTAATCTACAGTGTACCCCTCCTGGCGATAAATATGCTACACCTTTTTTAAGAATCTCTCCATCTTCTGCTTCTTTAATTGTAATTTCACTATATTGGCTTAATCTTCTTGCCAACGGCTCAATAAAACCTGCTGGCATATGTTGTACAATTACATATGTTGCGTCTAAATCTTTTGGTATATCGCTAAATAATGCTTTTAGTGCTTTTGGCCCGCCTGTACTAACTCCGATTACTACTATATACCTATAGTCCAAATAAGACCTCCCCCTATTTAACTAGAATCCGCTTTAACCTGTCTACTAACTTTTCCTTTTTAGGTTCTGTTTGTGAAATGTTTAATAACTTTTTAGCTACATTACTATATCCTATACTTGCAGGAGCTGTTTTATTAGTAAAATATACAGGTTGCTGTAATTTTACTGATTTTATTAGTTGTGTGTCAAACGGAATATAGCCCCCATACTCTAATTTTACCCCCAAAAAGCTTTGTGCTGCCGTAGAAATTTTTTGATATACTGCTTTTGCCTCTGCCTCCGAATCAACCCTATTTAACACTACTGTAAATGCAGGTCTTAGGTCAAAATCTTTTGTAAAAGTTTTTAGAAGTGCATATGCATCTGTGATAGATGATGGGTCAGGTGTAACTATTAGACAAACGTCGTCTGCCATCTCTGAAAATTTAATTACGGTGTCGTTTATACCTGCTCCTGTATCTATTAAAAGTATATCTGCAACTTCACTAAGTTCACTTATTTCATAGGCTATACGTTCAAGCTGGTATTTATCCAGAAACAACATATCTTTTACGCCTGTTCCACCTGAAATAAATGGTATATCATATTTTGTATTTGTTATTAAGTCTTTCATTTCTAGTTTATTTTGTACCAAATGTGCCAAATTGTATACGGGTCGTTGACCTAATATTAAATCTATATTTGATAGTCCAAAATCTGCATCTAGTATAAGGGAATTTTTGCCTTGACTTTTTAATGCCATAGCCAAATTTACAGTAAAATTACTTTTACCTACACCACCCTTACCACTCGTAACAGTAATTATTTTGAAAGGTTTGTTCATCTTTAAGGTATTATTATCACGTTGTTGCATTATATCCCGTAAGTTTGCTGCTTGATCACTCATATTTTACTCTCCCTAACAATAATTTAATATATTTCAGACTCTCAAATTTTTCTATGTCTTCAGGAACGCCTTGCCCAGTTGTAAGAAATGCGATTGCCCTCTTAGCACAATATGACATATTTAATAAGTTTCCAATTCCGTCTGTCTCGTCTAGTTTAGTAATAATAAGTGCAAAATTATCAGCAATATCTTGATATATATTAACTATATTTTGAACATCTGTATATTGAGTATTAAAGTTTAATACTAAAAACACTTGTTTATGCTCATATTTAGATAATAATTCCTTTAGTTCGGCAAGTTGCTCCAAGTTTTTGTGTGACCTACCTGCTGTATCTATAAATATATGATCCGCATCTTGCCACTTAGTAATATACTTTGTTAAATCATCATTATCATAGATAGTTTCTATATTTACTCCCAAAATTTCGCTATAAGTTTTTAACTGCTCAACTGCTGCAATTCTATAAGTGTCTGCTGTAAGCAAAACAACTTTTTTGTTTTCTTGCAACACTTTCATAGCTGTTAGCTTTGCGATTGTTGTAGTTTTTCCAACTCCTGTAGGACCAATGAAAAAATTGACTTTTGGCAGTTTATGGTTGAACTTTGGCATAAAGGTGTTTAATGTATTATACAACACTTTTCCCAAATGTTCTATATCATCTTCTTCTACATCTTTAAGAATTTCATCAATAATTTCCGCTTGAATTCCTTCTTCTATCAATGATTGTTTTAGCACTTCTTTTGGACTTGCTTTCATTTCTTCACGATGCATATTAAGTTGCTCGATAAACGCCTGAGTATCAACTTCTTCTTCGTCATCAGGTTTGTGAGGGGTTGATGAGGGGTCATCAATATCGGCTAAAGGGTCGTCAAGAGCAATGGTCATGCTCCATTCGCTCTTTTTAAACAACCCTAAAATTCCGCCTCTTTTCTCCTCTTGACTGCTAACTATAACTGCTTGTTCCCCATATTCTTTTTTTATTTGTTCCTGTATTGCTGCCTCATTTTTTCCTGTGATCTTTAAAATCCTCATCCTACACACTCACCATTCCTATAGATTGAATTTCCACGCTTTGTGCAATTTCATTGTAAGAAATTACTATCAAATCAGGTATATATTGTTTTGTAAGCTGTTTAAAATATATTCTAACAATTGGCGATGTCAAAATAATTGGTGACAACCCAATTGAAGTAAGTTTGTTTACTTCTTTTTTAAGTTTCACGATAATATTTTGTAAAACTTTTGGTTCAAGAGAAACATATGAACCTTGTTCTGTATGTTGTACATGACTCATAATTAACTGCTCTATATTAGGATCTAACGTTATTACCTGATTGGTTGGAGTGTTAAATACTTTTTTGGAAATAGCTCTCGCCATTCCTTGTCTTACGTACTCTGTTAATACATCTGTATCTCTTATTGATGTTGCATAATCTGCCAAAATCTCACAGATTGTTGGCAAATCTCGTATAGAAATACCTTCGCTAAGCAAGTTCCCAAGCACTTTTTGTATATCCCCAAGGCTTAATAGCTTTGGTGTAAGTTCTGCTATTAGTGCAGAATGATTTTCTGATATGTTGTTTAGTAGTGTTTGTGTATCTTGTCTTGTTAGTAGCTCCGCTAAATGCCCTCTTATTACTTCTGTTAGATGTGTTGCAATAATTGATGGTCCGTCTACAACAGTGTATCCACGAATTTCAGCTTTCTCACGTTGGCTTTCATTTATCCAAAGTGCAGGAAGCCCAAATGCTGGCTCTATTGTCTCGATACCTTCAATTTCTTCTTCTATATAACCAGGGTTCATCGCCATATAATGGTCAAATAAAATTTCCCCTCTTGCCACCTCTACATCTTTTATTTTAATACTATATACGTTTGGTGGCAACTGTATATTATCTCTTAGTCGTATTATTGGTACCACTGTTCCTAACTCTATTGCTATTTGTCGTCTAATCATTACTACCCTGTCAATCAAGTCCCCACCCTGATTTCCATCAGCAAGTGGTATAATACCGTATCCAAATTCAACTTGGATTGGGTCAACTTGAAGCAGATTTACAACGTTTTCTGGTTTGCGTATTTCTTCTGCTGCAACATCTTCGGTAGCAATTTCTTGTTCAACTGCTTCAACTGCTTCTGCTGTTTGCATTCGTCTTCCAATTATAAGCCATAAAATAGCCAACGGGAATGTTATTGCAGGTCCAATCGGAGTAAATAATCCTAAAGCCATTAAAACAATTGCTACTAAATACAAAACTAATGGAGAATATACAAATTGACCTATGATAGCTGTACTCATAGACCCTTCTTGTTGTGTCTTTGTTACTAGTACACCTGTTGCTGTAGATATAAATAGTGCAGGTATCGCACTAACTAGACCATCACCTATTGTCAATATTGTATATGTACTAAGTGCAGTTGAAAAGTCCATACCCTTAGACATCATACCTATAATTAGTCCTGCAATGATATTAATAAACGATATTAATATACCAGCTACTGCATCGTTTTTTACGAATTTAGAAGCCCCGTCCATCGCTCCAAAGAAACTTGCTTCATGTTGAATTTTTTGACGTCTGTTTTTAGCGGTTTCTTCATCAATAAATCCTGAGTTTAGATCGGCGTCAATTGCCATTTGCTTACCCGGCATTGCGTCAAGTGTAAATCTTGCTGATACCTCAGCAACACGCTCAGAACCTTTTGTGATAACCATAAAGTTTACGATTGCAATAATTATAAAGATGATTACCCCGATAACTAAATCTCCATTTGAAACGAATTCACCAAACGCCTCAACTACTGGTCCAGCATTCGCTTCTGTTAATATAAGTCTTGTTGATGATATGTTAAGACCTAGTCTAAATATCGTTGTAATCAACAGCATTGTTGGAAACAGTGATAAATCTAGCGACTCTTTTGAAAAAAGTGCACTAAGTAAAATCATTGATGCTATTGAGATATTTAAAATTAAAAATAAACTCAATACCTGTTCTGGTAATGGAACTAATATTAAGGCAAGTATTGCGATAACAAAAATCCCAAGAATAGCATCTCCAGATCTCATTATATCACCTCCTGTGTTTTATAGCTTGTTTTCTAATTTGTATACAAACGCTAAAACTTCCGCCACTGCCTGATATAATTCTGGTGGTATCGCCTGATCAACCTCTACTGTATAGTATATGGCACGTGCAAGTGGTTTATTTTCAACTATTTGTATTTTGTTTTCTTTGGCTACTTCTTTTATTTTGTGTGCCAAATTGTCAACACCTTTTGCAACAACAACTGGTGCTAACCCTTTATCTCTGTCGTAAAAAATTGCAACTGCAAAATGCGTCGGATTTGTTATAATAACGTCAGCATTTGGGACAGCTTGCATCATACGTTTCATAGACATTTCACGCATTTTTTGTCTAATTTTACCTTTAATCTGAGGATCCCCCTCAGATTGCTTGTACTCATCTTTTACATCTTGTTTACTCATTTTGATACTATCTTCAAACTTATACTTTTGGTATGCATAGTCTAATGCAGCTAAAAATAGGTATCCCCCACCAACGTTAAAGCCGATTTGACGAACAACATCAAGTATATACAAAAAAGAACCTAGCGTAGTCATATCATAAAACTTGAAAAAATGAGGTACTTCCCCCTCTATTGTATTATAAAAAATTGCCCCCAAAAACACCACTTTGAATATACTTTTTGCAAGCTCTATCAGTGTATCGGGAGAAACAATTTTTTTTAGTCCTTTCAAGGGATTCATTTTGCTAAATTTTGGTGCCATAGGTTTAAATGTTGGTTGCCAGCCTGTCTGCACAATAGAAATTCCAAACGCT
>LNZQ01000044.1 GCA_002007315.1 Epulopiscium sp. Nele67-Bin004 | reverse complement strand
ATGATTCAGATATTCCACACCCTTTTCTCATGGCATATCATGACCTATCTCACTTTGATTTATTAAAAACTATACCACTAAAACACTTTTGCTAAAAATGCCTAACATAGAGATCATATATACTTAAGAAAGTTTTTTATATTATGCCCTTCTCATGTGTGTAAACAAAAAAATGTCAAATGTACAGTAAAAGTAAACATTTAATATGTCAAACAACACAAGCTAAGACATCACATGCAAAATATTTAAATTTTACACATTTCACACAATGTTACTCAAAACTAAACATAAGGTTCATAAAGGTAGAATTCAGCCTATGGTCAGACTGTTGTATTGATTAACAGATTGTGCAGGTGTACCTCACAAAGTGGGTACTGAGTGTAAACAGTAGATAACACTGTGTAAACACAGTACATAGGGCTGAATACTGATTGATGGCTTATAATTATGCCACAGTAAAACAAACATCCAGCCTATTTTACAACATGTGGAATAAATGACATGTGAGACTAATCATTTATCACCACACTCATGCACACTAAGTCTCTGAATAACAACAGGGATATTCTAGTGATTTCATTTGAGAGATATCGCAGTTTCACACCTCTTCTAGCCGAGAACAGCCATAGAAGTCTAATTAATTCTTAAGAAAATAACCAGGCCTCTCGTTAAAAAACTTATGGTCTAAGTATGAGGAATTAACTCGTCCTACCTCCCATGCTGCTGTTGTTCCAGCCTCCGGTCCGTCAATGTTGCTCTACTACAGGTGGAAGGTACAACAGGTGGATTTTTCTGGGCGGAGCATAGAAATACTCCCGGTCATTGCTCGAGACAGTTGCGTCACTAATAATAAAAACAATAGAACGGTTTCACATCTCTGTAACAGTATGTCGGAGGGAAAATGTCCAGACTTTTTGCCTTTTGATGAGAAAACAGATCTTATTTTTGAAAAAAAACATTGTGGGAACACTGTAGGGGAGATATGAAAAAATAAATAAATAAAAAGTTTAATAAAATCAAATAAGAGAAATGTTAACTCGATACTCGGAGCTACTTTTAGCATCACATACTCAGACTCTGATGACAGCAACAGGTGTTACAGGTAGCTCCCGCATTTGGAGCAGCCTATGCGTAATCCCAGGACTTCTCTCGAAAGGAGGCTCAACCGGTCCATCTGCTCGCGCGGCGTCAGGCCAGCACGAGAGATTACATTTCAAAATAAAAGCATAGACGCTTTGAGCGTGCCGACGGGCAGGTGGAGAAGCGACGAGCGTAGTATTGTTGGTGGTGGTGTAAGCTAAGTGTGAATGTGTGCTGCTTTCATTTAATTAATAGCAACACACATGTGCCACAAACGTGGTGGTGGTAAGAGTATACTCTTACCACCACCACGTTAGAAATACTATTTATAGGCTATGCGTAAATCTTTGATACGGACTATGTGTTTTTGGACGAACCGACAAACAACTTAGATATTTATCATTCTTCAAATATGATGCAAATTGCAAGACGACTTTGCGACGAACTAGGTAAAACCGTTGTACTTGTTTTGCATGAAATAAATTTTGCGGCTGTGTATTCAGACTACATTGCTGCATTTAAAGACGGAAAATTACGCAAATTTGGGACTGTTGAAGAAGTTATGACGCAAGAAGTTTTAAAAGACTTATATAAAGTAGATTTTGAAATTATGGAGATTAAAGGTAAACCTATATCTATTCACTATTAAACTATTCACTATTAAAAAGGAGAGTATCACAATGAAAATTAAAAAATTATTAGCATTTGGATTAGTTATAACAACATCTTTCTCTTTGGTGGCATGTTCATCAAGTGGCGGAAGCGACTCTAACTCAACAAGTAGTTCAAAACCAGACACAACGCAAAGTGCAACAGCAAGCACACCAGAACCAAAGTCTGAGCCAGAGAAAGCTCCAGAGCCAGAGCCAACTCCAGAACCAGTAGCACCATCAACAATTGTAGTTGAAGGCTATGATGCAGAAAAAAATATTATCGACATTGAAGTGCCTTATATGCCAGAAAGAATTGTGACAATTGATTATGTTGCACTAGATTTGTTGCTTGAGCTTGGCTATGGTGATAAAATCGTTGGAGCGGCACAGTCGGGATTACCTGCATATTTGGCAGAGGCTTGCAAACAGTACAACATACCTGACCTTGGTGGACTAAAAGAGTATGATTTGGAGCAAATGATGTCGCTTGAACCAGACGTGATATTTTCAAGTGGGCGTACTGTATCAGCATATGACACTCTTACTATGATTGCACCAACAATAGCAACTTCGCTAGACTATGATGATGTTTATAATAGCTTTGAAGAGCTTACTAGACGAAATGCGTCAATCATAGGGGGTGAAGATCAAGTTGAAGGAATTTTGGCTGATTATGCAAAACGTGTGGAAAAACTGCAAGAGCAAGCCGAAGGCAAAACTATGTTGCTGGCTATAGTAACAGGTGGGTCTATAAACACACTTGGTAACGGTTCACGTGGTTCGATTATCGGTACAACAATTGGGTTTGAAAACCTTGCAGAAAATGTTGATACAACACATGGTGACACGTCGTCGTACGAATTTTTCCTTGATGTTGACCCAGATTATATTTTTGTTATAGATAGAGATACTGCAAACTCAACTGACGGAGCTACAAGTGCACAAGAGCTTCTTGATAATGAAATTATGAACCAAACACAAGCGTTCCAAAATGATAATATAATTTACTTGGAACCAAACATTTGGTACCTAGTTGAAGGTGGACTAACTGCCATGGACGTAATGTTATCAGATATCGAAAGTGCATTTAAATAAAAATATATAATATTAGTAAAAATTAACTGCTATGAAGTATAACTTTATAGCAGTTTTTTACAGTTTTAAAAACTATCTTCATATTTTTTACATAACTTTAACTAAAATGGCTCATAATAAATAAAAATGGTTGCTTTCTGTAACAAATGCGTGTATACTTTATTTTAAATTAGAAAATGAAGTTTACGCCTAGCAAACTTGCAAAATTTAAGAATTAGGTAAGTGTGTAAAAAGGGGGTAAACCCTAAATGTTTATTAGGGACTACCTACATATTTAACAGTAGCAAATTGGAGTGAAAATGCCTTGATGGGTATATCAGGATTGCATGTCCAACAAAAACTCCTAAACATTAATTTAAAATATAAGGGGGAATAATAATGAGAAATAGAAATTTGAAACTTTGTGCAGTTTTAATGGTAACGACAGTAGGTGCAACGGTATTTACAGGGTGTAGCAGTAGTGATAGCGGTTCATCAAACGCTACAACACAACAAAGCACGTCAACACCATCAACAACACCAACTGAAACAGAAACGCCAGCTGAAACAACACAGGTTGAAGAAAAAGAAGTTGAGCTAACGTTAGCAAATGGTACATTTGACTTTAAATTCGCTGATACAGAGCTTAGACACACATTTATGGCTGCGGCAGAAGACTATCTATTACACAATCAATATGGTGGAGTTCCATTATATTCAAATGCGGGATATGGAATGTTTTCAAGCAGATATCAAACAGCACTTGCAGATTATGATCCAGCTATGGGATTTGGTAACTTATATGGATACGGAACTATGACAGCAGATGATAGCACTGTTCTTATGGATGACGGTCAGCCAGGTAATGCAGGCGAATACACATACAGAGCATCTGTTACGACAAATCCAGCAACTTGGAACCAATGGCAATATGAAAATGCAAATGAGTCTGAGTTAATGACATTCTTCTATGGTGCACTATATCAATATGCACCTAATGCATCTAAAACTGGATATGACCTTGCACCATCTATGGCGGTTGGAGATCCAATCCCTGTTGATGCATTTGAATCGGAAAGTGGTAAAGAAGTAGCATACACTTGGCAAATTAAAATTCAAGAAGGCCTTGAGTGGTCATTCCACCCAGATACAGATACTTCTATGATTACTGATACTACTATTGATGCAAATGACTTTTATGAAACGTACAAAATTGCACTTGAAAACGGTTGGTTTAGAGCAACAAGTGGTGGGTCTGACTTCTGTACAGGATCAGGACAAATTGTAAACGCACAAGCGTTTGTTGATGGAATGGCAGATTGGGAAGATGTTGGTTTTGAAGTGATTGATGATTATACTTTACAACTTACATTTGTTGAGCAACAATCAGCTTGGACAGTTAAATACTCAATGGGTAGTTTTGTAAAATCGCCAATACAGCTAGAAATGTATGCGGCTCTGGGGGATAGCTACGGAAATAGTGAGAAAAACGTTGCTTATTCTGGACCTTATTACGTAAACTATTATGAAAGTGATAAAGTTGTAAGAATGAAAAAAGCTGAAAATAACATTCATGCTGATCAATATTTTGCAACAGGAATTAACTATTCTGTAATCTCGGATCAAGAAATGAGATTCCAAGAATATGTTGCTGGAAAACTTGATTATTCACCACTTCCAACAACTCAATACGACGAGTATCAATCTCACCCAGGATTAAGACTTATCCCAGGTACAACAACGTTTAGAATGATGCTTAACGGAACAGGTACAATTGAAAATCAAACGTCTATTTTCCCAGATAGTTCATGGACACCTGAGCCAATTCTTGCAAATCAAGACTTCAAAATGGCATTATATCATTCAATTGATAGAAATAAGCTTGCAAAAGAAGTTATGAAAACAGTTGAGCCAAACATGTATTTATTCTCAGAGGCATACGTTGTTGACGCAGAAATTGGTACACCATACAGAACTACGGAACAAGGGCAAGCAGTTGGATCAGACCTTTCACCATCAACGCATGGTTACAACGTTGAAGCAGCAAAAGCATACTTTAACAGTGCAATTGACCAGTTAGTTGCTGATGGAGTATATAGCAATGGTGACACAATCACGTTAGAATTCTACTACTTTAGTGGAAGTGAGTCGCAAGCATTATTAGGTGACTATATTAAAGAAGCAATTGAGTCTATAGCCTACAATGAAGAACACAACATTAAAGTTGTTATTGATTCAATGCCAAAAGATTTCCCAGGAATTTATAATGACCATATGCAAATTGGAGAATTTGATATGTCAATCGGAGGGATTTCAGGTTCAAGACTTGACGCTGCGTCATTCTTAAAACAATTCACTGATGACAACAGAGGTGGATTTACTCTAAACTGGGGTATTGATACAAACGTTCCAGAAATTGAAGTGGAATATGTAAACTATGACGGCGAAACAGTTAGAGAGTTGTGGTCATTTAATGCAATCTATTCAGCACTTAACGGAGTTGTTAACGTTGTTGATGGGCAAGAAGTGCAATAATTAAACAAGATTAGGGAGGTCACTGGCGACCATGAGTCATGGCTGCCATAGCCTCCCTTTTTTATATTTATTAAGGAGGAAGAAAACATGGCAAGATATATCGGAATGCGTACAATGTGGATTTTTATCATGTTATTTGCCATATTATCAGTAAACTTTACACTATTTAAGTTAGCTCCATCTTATCCACCAAGTTCAGAGGAAGAAAGAGCAATTTATTATAACAAACAAGTTTATGATGGTTACATGGAAATTAGAATTGTTACTGATGAAAATGAAATGGCAGAGCTTAGACGCCAAATATCTACAGCAACAACTATGAAAGGAACTTATTACGAAGATAACGGAAACTTAATCCGTGCATATGAACCAGTACCAATAAATGAGCAGTATGTTGCTTGGGTAAGCAATGTAATTTTTAGATGGGATTGGGGAACGTCAACAAAAGTTGAAGTTGGTCGTCCAGTGTTTGAAATTATAATGGATAGAATGCCAACAACAATGACGATAAATATAATTGCGTTATTTTTCTACATTCCAATTGGAATATCACTTGGAGTGCTTGCGGCACTTAAAAAAGATAAAATGCTAGATAACATTATTTCATTAGCAGTTATGGTTATGATTTCAATTCCTGGATTTGTTGTAATGATAACATTAGTTATGACATTTGGTTATGGACTTGAATGGGTACCAACAATATTCCCAGCACAAGATGCTGCAACTTCGATACGAATTAAAGGTATGATATTACCAGTTCTTGCGATGACATTTGGACCAATTGCAAGTTTGACAAGGGTTACAAGAGCAGAGCTTACAGAAGTTTTAACTTCAGAATATCTGCTACTTGCAAGAACAAAAGGACTAACTAGACGTCAAGCAATAGTTAGACATGCACTAAGAAACTCATTTGTACCTCTAGTGCCAGGTATTATTTATTCATTCGTTGGTATATTATCAGGTTCGGTTATTATTGAAATGATTTATTCTATACCAGGAACAGGTACAATATTTATTAGAGCACTTACTCAAAATGCATACGACTACAACTTACTTCTTGCGTCAACTGCATTTTACACTTTCGTTGGGCTAATCGCAGTATTAATCGTAGACTTAACTTACGGCTTAATTGACCCAAGAATTAGAATGGGGGCTAAGTAATGAAAAATATACCTAAAGATCAATTTGAATTTATACAAAAAGATGAGAAAATTTATGACCAAAAAATTCAAGGTAAACCGATTGGTTACCTTGAAGACGTTTGGATTAGATTTAGAAAAAATAAAACTAATATGATTGCATCAAGTATATTACTAGTATTAGTTTTATGTGCATTGTTTATGCCAAGTCTGGTTGGGAAAGAGTATGTTAGACTAAACGAAAAAATAGCATTCTTGCCACCTAGAATTCCAGTGTTAGAAAACTTTGGAATTATGGATGGAACTGTGTATATAGCAGATAAGCCAGTAAGTTTAGATAGTTTTGATGAATCAACAGGTCTTTATTTACCTGAAGGATACAATGAAAAAGCAATTATTATGGACACTTTAACTAATAGTGTTGTTCCAAGTATAGATAAATCGCCAGTTGTTTTAGGTGGTCAATCTGTGCTAAGACTTGACAACGATTCAAATATGATTGAAGTTGAGTCACAAGAATATTTAACACTTAGCAAAGAAAACAACGCAACGGTTGTTGTTGAGGTAAGTGATTTGACAAACGGTAGTATTGAAGTTCTTATACAAACATCGTTTGGTGGAGATTATGAAGTGATTGGAACTATCACAAGTGCAGGAATAAGTGAGTTTGATGTATTTGGTGATAGAGCAGACTTATTTGGTGATGTTATATCAAAAGTTAGACTTAGATACACTGGTGATGGTGGAACTTTAGCTGCAGTTGGAGCTATTAAGGTTTCGGAAAATGGAGATGTTGTTCAAAATATCGATGGATATGAATTATCAATGTTTTCTATCGTTGAAGGAAAAGGTTTATATGTTAGACAAAATGGTGAAATGACAGTTGCAAGTTTTAGATATGATAGATATGTTGCAGCTTTTGACTTAACGCATGAGATGGCATTCCCAGCAACAGAATATTATGCACTTATGGAAGAATGGGGCGACAACGTTCAAATTATTGAAAACCCAGACAATCCACAAGGTTGGTATTTTAGTGAAGGTTTCCCAATTCGTGAAGTTGTAAAACAAAATGATAGAGTTACAGTTAATGGGCAAGAGTATTATTCATATGAAGTTTATCTTGATTATGCTGCGTATCTTGGATATGACGAACTTCCTTACTATTGGTTTGGAACTTCTCCAGCAGGTCGTGACTTGTTCTCTCTTGTATGGGTAGGTCTTAGAACTTCATTATATATCGGGGTTTTAACAACATTTATCAACGTTGCAATCGGTGTAACGTATGGTGCGATTTCAGGTTATTACGGTGGAACAACAGACTTATTAATGCAACGTTTTGCAGAGCTTATCGGTAGAATGCCATGGCTTGTTGTTTTATCTATAATGGTTGTTATGTTCGGTTCTGGTATAAATACGCTTATTATTACGATTATTATTGATGGTTGGGTAGGGATGCAGTCCGTTACGAGGATGCAATTTTATCGCTATAAAGGTAGAGAATATGTTCTTGCGTCAAGAACGATGGGTGCAAAAGATGCTCGTTTGATTTTCAAGCACATACTTCCAAATGGTATCGGTACACTTATAACATCTAGTATACTTGCAATTCCAGGGGTTATCTTCCTTGAGGCATCATTATCTTATTTAGGATATGGTATAGGACACGGAAACTCATTTAACGTTTTAGGAATGGAATTTACAGGGGTATCAATCGGGGTACTTCTAGCTGATGCGAGAGTTTACTTGTTAAGTTACCCATACTTAACGATATTCCCATCACTAATCATTTCAATACTTATGATTACGTTTAATATGTTTGGAAATGCACTTAGAGATGCATTCAATCCATCATTGAGAGGGGCTGAGTAGAAATGGCAAAAAAATTATCTGTTGAAAATTTATCAGTTTCATTTAGAGCGACAGGTGGAACAGTTAAGGCGGTTAGAAATATAAGTTTTGACCTAGAAGAAGGTGAAACTCTAGCAGTCGTTGGAGAGTCTGGGTCAGGAAAATCAGTTACAACAAGAGCAATTATGGGGATACTTGCAGGTAACTCTATAATTGAAGGTGGAAGAATCATGTATGATGGCGAAGATTTACTTCGTATTCCAGAGGAGCAGTTTCATGCAATTCGTGGTAAAAAAATCGGTATGATTTATCAAGATCCACTTTCAAGCTTAAATCCAATTATGAAAATTGGTAAACAAATTACGGAAGGTCTCCTACTTAATGGAGACCACGTAAAAAACAAAATTGAAGAAGAATATCACAAAGAAAGAATTGCATATTTTGAGATTAAACACAACATCAGAATTGCAAAACATGAAATTGAAGTAAGCAAAGGCAATAAAGAAGAAATTGCAAAGCTTAAAAAAGTTATATCAGATAACAAAAAACTTCTTCCAGCTGCAAAAAAGAAAATGGATGAAGCAAAAAGAGCTGCTACAACTAAAGTTAAAGCACAGTTTGATGCCGAGGAAGCAAAGTTAAAGCAAGAACTTGAGCAAATCAAGAAAAATCCATCTGGACTTTCTGCAGATGAGCTTAGCAAAAAAGTTGCAGCACAAGAAGAACAAATTAAACGTTTACGTTGTGTAACGGAAGAGGAAGCAAAAGAAAGAGCGATTGAGGTTATGACAGAGGTTGGTATTCCAGACCCAGAAAATCGTTTTAACCAATATCCATTCCAATTCTCAGGTGGTATGCGACAAAGGATAGTTATTGCGATAGTTCTTACATCAAACCCAGACGTTCTTATATGTGATGAGCCAACAACGGCACTTGACGTTACAATTCAATCACAAATACTTGAGCTTATAAACAAGCTTAAAAAACAACGTAGCTTAACAGTTATATTTATAACGCATGACCTTGGGGTTGTTGCAAATATCGCTGATAGAATTGCGGTTATGTATGCTGGAAAAATCCAAGAAATCGGAAAAGTTGAAGAAATTTTCTATAATCCAAAACACCCATACACTTGGGCACTTCTTGGGTCAATGCCAGATTTAACATCTAAAGATAGACTTCTTACGATACCAGGGACTCCTCCAGATATGAGATTTCCACCAAAAGGTGATGCATTTGCACTTCGTAGTGAGTATGCAATGAAAGTTGATATGGAAGAACAACCACCGATGTTTAAAGTGACGGATACGCACTATGCAGCAACATGGCTATTGCATGAAAATGCACCACCAACGCCAATGCCAGAAATCATTAGCGAACGTATTACACGTATGAGAGCGATGACGACTGAACTTCAAAAAGAACTTGAGAAGGGGGTATAAAAGATGCAACAAAAAGAACCAATACTTAAAGTAAACAATCTTAAAATGCACTTTAAATCAGGCACAGGGAAAGACAAAATTGTTGTTAAAGCGGTTGATGGAGTAAGTTTTGAAGTGTATAAAGGAGAAATATTTGGTCTAGTTGGAGAGTCTGGTTGTGGAAAAACAACTACGGGACGTGCATTAATTAGACTTCATGACCCAACAGATGGTAGTATCGAGTTTTTGGGGCAAACTATAGTTGAGGGAACAGACTCAAATACGCTTGCTATTGAAGAAGCTAAAAAAATGTCTGATAAAACTAAGGCAAAAGAAATTATTGCGTTTAACAAAGCTGAAATTGCAAGAAAAAAACGCCTTAACTCAAAAAGAGATCGTACTCTTATGCAACAAATGCAAATGATTTTCCAAGATCCAATCGCATCTCTTGACCCACGTATGACAGTTAAAGAAATTATTGCTGAAGGTCTACGTATTATGGGTGAGAAAAAAGAGGAAAATATCCTGAAAGAAGTTAATAAAGCACTTGAAACAGTTGGACTTGTGCCAGAGCATGGAAACAGATATCCGCATGAGTTTAGTGGTGGGCAACGTCAAAGAATTGGTATTGCACGTGCCCTTGTATTAAATCCACAGTTTCTTATAGCTGATGAGCCTATAAGTGCCCTTGACGTTTCGATTCAAGCACAAGTTATAAATCTACTTAATGACCTTAGAGATGCACTTGATTTAACGATATTATTCGTAGCCCATGACTTGTCAGTTGTTAAATACTTTAGTGACAGAGTTGGGGTTATGTATATGGGTAATATGGTTGAGCTTGCAGAAGCTGATGAACTGTTTGATAATCCAATACATCCGTATACAAAATCATTGTTATCAGCTGTGCCGCTGCCAGACCCTGTGTATGAAAAAAGTAGACAAAGAATAAAATATGATCCTAAAATGCATGACTATTCTAAAGAGAAGCCAACGTTCCAAGAAGTAAAAGAAGGGCATTTTGTGCTTGCAAACTCTGAAGAAGTAAAAAAATACAGAGGTAAATAATTTATGAAACAAAAAGGTGGTTTGATACTAATAACTCTAGTTTTAGTAATGATGATAATGTATTTTGCTTATGATTTTAACTTTCATATGATTTATGTATCAAATGCCTTTTTTGTTACGGGTGCGTTATTATTTTTCCCAGGGCTTGTTATGGTGTCTGGTGCAGAAAAGTTGTTTGAAACTGTTAAATATCATACGAAAAAGTTTTCAAGACGTACTAATCCGAATGATTTTAAGACGATTGACCAGTATAGAGAATATCAGCGTATTAGACAGGAAATGAAGCCAAAAGACCACGTTGGAATGGATATTTTTGTGATAGGGGTAGCCTATATAATGATATCGTTTTTGATGTCATGGTTTTTTGTTTAAAGAGATAGGAGGGGGTAAAGCCCTCCTATTTTTGTGATTCATCAATTAGTTGTTGTATAATTTGTGATGATAAACCAGTCCACTTTGATATTAAATTAATTTCAATATTGTCAGCGATAAGGTTTTTAGCAGTTTCGATAGCTTTTTGTTCCATGCCCTGTTTTTGTGCCGTTTCAATTTGTGTATCATAAATAACTTTATTTGCGATAAAACGCTCATATTCACGTTTTTCATCTGCATCCATCTTTAAAATATTTAGTTGTTCGTTAATACGATTCATAACACAAGAAGTTGCAGTTTTAGAAATTTCGCTATTTTTCAGCAAGTACAACCACTCATCAAATTTATTTTTAGTTTCATCATTAAATCTATTAGGCATAATGATATAATATTCAGGAAATACTTTAGGGTCATATTGATGATATGGCTCATACGTGGCAAGCATAATTTGATGTGATTCGTTTAGTCTAGTTTGGGTGTTTAATCCTATAAATTCAGTTTTGCCATGATAAACGCTATCTATGCCAGCCCCTAATTCAAAATATATGATATTAATAGATATAACTTTAACGATAGTCGCATATCGTTCGCCTAAACTGATATTTTCGACGATATTTTTACTTGTGCCATATAACATTCTTTTTAAGTAGTCGGTTTCTTCGTTATTTTGAATTTCAATTATATACCTATTTCCATTGGTGTCATTAACTAAAATATCAACTCTATTAAATTTATCTGTTGCCGTTTCTTGATTGCTTTCGCTTTCGAGTATTTCTTGAATAGTTACGTCTATACCAGTCAAATCAGATATAAAAGCTTCAAGTATATCAAAATTATCTTTTTTTCTAAGTACGGTTTTTATAGCCCAGTCAAATCTAATTAATTTTTTCATATTACCAACCTCCTTTTTAAATGTATATATATAATAACACTAATATATTGGTATATCAATATTTTTATTTTTATTGCAAAATGGACAGGCTTATTGTATAATACTAGCAATATATGGAGAAAGGACTGATAAAATTATGGATAGTTCAAGATTTAATTCGCAAATTTTACAACTAGTTGAAAAACATTTAATAAGTCCATACGAACATCTAGTAAATACACTAGAAGATAGACGAGATGACAACAGGGAATATATGAAAGTTAGAAAAGCACTCAATATAAAAGAAGTATCACTTCAAGATATAAGAGATGCAAAAGCAACAGTAAACGAATTGATAGATATTTTGGTAAAAGTGTTTCAAAATTTAGAAAATACCATCGACCATTTAGTTGATAGTAAGCCATATGATGAGTATTTGTTGGACCTACAAAAAGATTTGCATGACCCTATGCCTACCATAAATACGGATACAGTTTGGGATTTAGTGTGCTGGTTTAAACTTGCTGGACAAACTATTATAGCAAATTGTTACCCGAATTATACAAAAGACATAGCTGTAACTTATAAAACGATATGCTTAATTAATGCATTTATTGCTGTAAGAGAAAAAGAAAAAGTTGATTTTCCTTATCAAGTTCAAGCATTAATAACCCAAGAGGATAGAATTATAAGTGCAATAAATAGCATGTATGATGAAATTATTACACTTGATAAGAGGTATCAAGCATATGAAACAGATGAAGATTTTAGAGATAGTGTAATGTTTATGAAAAAGGAAATTGAAGATTACCGAGAAGTTCAAGCAGAACTAGCAGAACTCGCTACTCCAGAAAATATAGCAAATGTTGAGGCAGAAGTGCAATCGATGATTCAGATTATTAAAAACAAAAATAGTCATGATAATAGTATGGACAGTATATTATTTAACAACAAAAAGAGTGCAAAAAATCTCAAAAAGCCAGCAAACAAAAAACATGTTAAAGCTAACACACTTACGAACCTAAAAACTTCAATACCAATGAGTCGTGAGGACATAATGTTTAGTGTACAAATGTTTCTTCTAGCTAGAAGGGACACTGTTTGTGAAGAATTTAGTGGAGATTTGTATTGTGTATGCGTACCAAGAAACTATTTTCTAATTAAAGAAGTAATCTCATACCATGGAAGCATTTTTGGAAAAGAGGCGACAATGGCTATTTTACCAAAAAATAAAAAGCGTTTTAATTACACGTGTTCCGAAATATATAAGATTACTTTGCATGATAATAAAGAAATTAAAATATATATACAAATACTTGAAGATAACAATACAGCTGAAGTAGCCAGATATTTTTTTACAGCGGCAGATAGAGGTTTGATTGAAAAAACTGCAGATAGAAATTACCCTAAAATTACGATGTTTGAGGAGTCGGTTGCAGAATTTGCCCATATGTTAAAAGATAAGCTTCGAGTGGCAGATGAGCAACATAATTTTAGCACTCAGGAGATAGCCGTTGTGCTTACAAATAATCTTAAAGATACGCCGTTTATTGAGCTAGATATTTCGGAACAATATTTTGATATGATAGAAGATATGATAAAGGAAACTATTGAAATATGTGTAAACATATATGATTTTAATGATATAACATATGAAGTGTTAAATAATAAAAATCTTATATTAGTAAAAAACTCTGAGAGAGATATGCTAGAACTTCGCATAAGTTATAAAAAATAATATTTTGAGGTGAAACATGAAACACATACTAGAAAAAGTAGACCACACATTGTTAAAGCCAACAGCAACTTGGGACGACATCAAACAAATATGCGATGAAGCAAAAGAAATGCAAGTTGCATCAGTTTGTATCCCCCCAAGTTTTGTTAAGCAAGTTAGCGAATATTTGGGCGGGAGTGTCGCAGTTTGTACTGTGGTTGGTTTTCCACTTGGATATAACACAACGCAAGTAAAGGTATTTGAAACGAAACAGGCAGTTGCAGATGGTGCAGATGAGATTGATATGGTCATAAATATTTCAGACGCAAAATCAGGCGATTTTGCCAAAATTGAAGATGAGATAAAACAAATTAAGCAAGCGACAGGTGATAAAATATTAAAAGTTATAATAGAAACTTGTTATTTGACGCAAGAAGAAAAAATCGTGTTATGTAAGGCTGTAACAAATGCAGGTGCAGATTTTATAAAAACATCAACTGGCTTTGGTACAGATGGGGCGACTCTTGAAGACATTAGCTTAATGAAGCAAAATGTTGGAGACGCTGTTAGAATTAAGGCAGCAGGTGGAATAAAAACTATAGATGATGCAAATAAGTTTATAGATTCTGGTGCAAGTAGACTTGGGACAAGTTCAATCTGTCAACTAATTAAAAATGAACAAGTAGATGGATATTAAAAATAAGGGTATTGCTTTTAGGGGTTTCTAGGCAATACCCTTGTTTAGTGTTATCGAACTATTTTTTGATAGATAAATATAAATTAAGTAGTTACATATTTTTGCAAGCTTCAATTGAAGATGCTAAATCTTTTTTTAGTTCAAGCAACAGTTTTGTTTTTTCTTGTTGTGTAAGTTTAGAATTTGACAATTTATTTATAGCCCAGTCAAGAGATGCTTTTAGTAATGCATCTGTCCAATGGCCTTGAACAAATTCCATTTTTGGACAATTAATAAAAGATTCATTTGAATTAATTATATTTTGTATGCCATCAACTTCTTCAAGATATAAACAAGTGTTAAAAAATCCATTTGGCAAGACAGTTGTATCAGAGTTTAAAGTTACCTTTATTAAGGAAGGAAACCCGTTATTTTTTGCAAATTCACCGTTAATTGTACCAAATACATCTTTAGAAATTATAACTATTTCTTCAACTTTAGACGTTCCTATCAAATATCGCAAAGAAAAATTTGTATTAAATGGCAAACTAAGTTTTTTTATATGACAGCCCTCAAAAATAGCAAATTTCTTTTGATTTGTTCGACAATGGTCTGAAAAAGTAGTTTTGGACGGAAATTCTAATTCAGCAAAATTCCCACAACTTGAAAAAGCACCTGCCCCAATTTCAAGGGGACAGTTATCGCTATGTTCAAAAATTAACCCCGTAATGTTGCTTGAACCACGAAAAGCATTTTCTTCAATTTTGGCAACAGTTTTCGGGATAACTATTTTGGTATTGTCCCAAATCCAAGGGTGTGGGGCTTTCTGTTTATACCAAAATGCACCAGTTGCGATAGTGGTCACCCCATTTGGGATAATAAGTTTTCCCCCGCCTTTGTATGGTTCTTTTAAGCCTGTTAAAATAGTTTTATTTTCATCAGCAAATTCAAAAAGTTCAGTTGTTGACGATTTGATAGATAGTTGATTAATACGTTGTTCACTATATGTATCTATCCAAGATTTTACCGTAGAAGTTGGGATAGATAGGTTAGTGTTATGATGATACTTTTTTTGCGTGTATACTTTCAATAATTTTTTATATTTTTTTTGTACATCTTTCACAGTTTCGCAAGTTGCATATTTTTTTATAATATCATTTTCAGTTAGCATTTATGTCTTCCTTTCTAGTCAATTAGATATAGTTTACCAAATTAATAATTATTTGTAAAGGATTTATGACATTATTCAACAATTAGTACACATCATGTAAAATTATAGATATTTTATTGTTATAATGTAGTAGATATGATAAAATGTGTTGTATTAAAATAAATTGAGGGGTGGACTATGAAACGGGTAGATACAGAAGATGGTATAATTGAATTTGACGCAGAAACAGGGACAGTGTGTAAGATTGATAAAACAATAACAGAAATTGAAATTCCTGCTACTATACAAGGGGTACAGGTTCAAAAAATAGCAAAAGAGTTGTTTAAGCAATGTTTAAATTTAAGATATATTGGGTTGCCGTATAGCGTAACTTCGATAGGCGAAAAAGCATTTTTACAGTGTGAAGCTCTTGATCAAATTTATATAAATCCAACGAATAATCATTTTCAATCATCAGAGAAAGTTTTGTTTTCTAAAAGTGGAAAGACGCTTATATTATTTCCTAACAAAAGAAGTCAGACTTACATAACGCCAGATGGTGTTACAACTATTGCGGATAGGGCATTTAGTTATTGTACTGATTTAATAAGGTTGGAAATTTCGCCAACAATATCTTCTATAGGAGAAAATGTATTTGTGGGGTGCTCATCTTTGGAGCAAATTATAGTTAATCCAACAAATGAGTATTTTCAAAGTTCATATGGCGTATTGTTTAGCAAAGATGGTCAAATAATAATTGCATATCCAAATAAAGCAGGGGAAAAATATAAAATACCAGATGGAATAGTTTGTTTGGGGGAAAGTTCGTTTACGGGGTGCAAAGATTTGAGAGAAGTTTATATACCAGAAAGTTTGACAACAATTGGCGAGGGAGCGTTTATTGGGTGTAAATCGCTAGAAAAGATTAATGTCAGCCCGCATAATAAACATTTTAAAAGCATAGATGGCGTGTTGTATACAAAAGATTGCAAGAAATTGTTAGTGTATCCTAATGCCAAGGGGACTAAGTATACTGTGCCTGATACGGTTGAAGAAATTGCAAATAAGGCGTTTTATAAATGTTGTAGTTTAGTTAAAGTTGTTATACCAGAAAGTGTAACGAAAATTGGGTATAAAGCATTCGGTGAGTGTGATAGTTTGCGAGATGTTGATATGCCAGATAGTATTATTGATATGGGGCAAGAGGTTTTTTAACCTGCCCCATAGTTTTTATACCGTTTTTGTTGTCCAATCTTCAACATTCCACACGTCTGTTATAAAGCCCTCGTAAAATATAGGCTCATGTGAAACCAAAATAATTGTTCCTTTGAACGCACCTAATGCACGTGTAAGCTCGTCTTTTGCCTCAACATCAAGGTGATTTGTAGGCTCATCTAACACCAACAAATTTAGTTCTTCATGCAAAATTTTGCACAACCTAACTTTAGCATTTTCGCCCCCAGACAAGACTTTCATAAGACTTGTAATGTGGTCAGTTGTTAGCCCGCATTTTGCAAGCTCGGAACGCACTTCGTGATTTGTCATAGATGGATACGTATTCCACATTTCTTCAAGCGCCGTATTGTTGTTATCTCTTAAATCTTCTTGCTCAAAATATCCATAGTCAATATTTTCACCATGTTCAATTTTTCCTGCAACAGGTGGGATAATACCAAGCATAGTTTTTAATAGCGTTGACTTACCTAGTCCATTGACACCACAAATGGCTATTTTTTGACCACGTTCAACCTTAAAGTTTAACGGTGAAGTAAGCGGTTCGTCATAACCGATAACTAAGTCATGTGCCTCGATCAAAAAGCGACTAGGTGCTTTTGAAAACTTGAAATTGAATATAGGCTTAGGCTTTTCACGTGGCTTTTCGATAACGTCCATTTTATCAAGTTGTTTCATTCTACTTTTAGCCATACCCGTTGTTGCAACACGTGCTTTATTTCGTGCAATAAAATCTTCTAATTTGTCGATTTCTTTTTGCTGTTTTTCAAAAGCTTTTTGATGTTGTAGCTTTTTAAGTTCATACAGCCTCAAAAACTCGTCATAGTTTCCGACATATCTTGTAAGCTCACACTGCTCAACATGATAAATTAGGTTACATACTTCATTTAAAAACGGAATATCATGCGATACTAAAATGAAAGCATTTTCATAATTTTGCAAATATCTTTTAAGCCACTCAATATGATTTTCGTCCAAATAGTTTGTAGGTTCATCAAGTATTAAAATAGTTGGATTTTGGAGCAACAATTTTGTAAGCAAAACTTTTGTACGCTGTCCACCGCTAAGTTCGTTAACCATTTTATCAAGCCCGATATCGCTAAGACCAAGCCCTTGTGCAACTTCGTCGATTTTTGAATCCAAAATATAAAACCCACTGTTGTCCAAAATATTTTGAATATCTGAGGCGTCTTCCATAAGTTTATTTACTTCGTTGTCATCAGCTTCACCCATTTTTTCGTATATTGCTAGCATTTCTTTTTCAAGGTCAAACAATCCATCAAAGGCAAGTCTAAGATTGTCACGAATAGTTGTTCCGTTAGCTAACACCGAA
Organism: Epulopiscium sp. Nele67-Bin004; assembly: GCA_002007315.1. The sequence goes on along the minus strand of LNZQ01000044.1, from coordinate 18,239 downwards.
TGTTGATCAAGATACCCAACGGTTACACGGTTTGACCAAGCTACTGTACCCTCGTCAGGCATTAATTCACCTGTTATTATATTTAAAAATGTTGATTTACCCTCGCCGTTAGCACCAACCAGTGCAACATGCTCTCCTTTTAATAACCTAAACGATACATTTTCCAAAATACTACGTGACCCAAAGCCATGTGTCACTTTTTTTACGTCTAAAACACTCATTATTTATACTTCCTCTCTAGTTAATTATGATAAATATATTTAATATTATCATATGAACGGTATAAAAATCAACGCAAGGTGGAATACTTTAATGGTTTTAGGAAAAAGGTGTCAATTTGGTCAATGTTATCAAAATATTAATCAAAATTTACAAAAAACTCATTAATATAAGCTTGACACTGGACAGAATTCAAGGTTATACTCACTATAAGCAGTAAAATTTTAGAAATATGTGGTAAAGGAGTAACATAATGAGGGGCGTTAAGATTAGTGGCACAGGTAGTGCAAAACCAACAAAGACACTGACCAACGATGATATATCAAAAATTGTAGATACATCTGATGAATGGATAACTACAAGAACTGGAATAAAATCAAGATATATCTCATCTGGTGAAACAACAGTGCAGCTTGCTACAGATGCTGCAATATTAGCATTAAAAAATGCAAATCTAAATGCTCTACAACTTGACCTTATAATTGTGGCGACAATAACGCCAGATCAAATGATGCCAACAACGGCAGCTATGGTGCAAAACAATATAGGGGCAAAAAATGCCACAGCGTTTGACATAAGTGCGGCATGCAGTGGATTTGTGTTTGGGTCAAAAATTGCTGTAGACGCAATAAAATCAGGTAGCAACAAAACTGTGTTAGTTATTGGAGCTGAACTATTAAGCAAAGTTGTAGACTGGTCAGACAGAAACACATGTGTTTTATTTGGTGATGGTGCTGGTGCAGCGGTGTATGAACAAACGGAACATAATAAAATTTTGGATGTTGCAACAGGTACAGATGGTACTTTGGGGCAAGTTTTAAGGCTAAACAACAGAAATATAAACAATTGTTTAGTTAATACTGAAGAAGTAGAAAAGTATATGGTGATGGACGGCAAAGAGGTGTATAGATTTGCAACAAATGTTGTGCCAAAAAGTATAAGCAACATAGTAGAAACGGCAGGTCTAACTCTTTCAGATATAAATTATTTTATTTTGCATCAAGCAAATGAGCGAATGATAGATAGTATCGCAAAAAAGCTTGGTATAGATGGTGAAAAATTTATTAAAAACTTAGCAACTCATGGCAATACATCAGCCGCAAGTATACCGATTGCTTTAGATGAGGCAAAACATAAGTTTAAAACTGGTGATAAAATAGTTTTGACAGGTTTTGGTGGGGGTCTAACTTGGGGTAGCATTTTGCTAGAATGGTAAAGTTCTTACTAGGTATTTACCTTTAAGATATATAAAAACACATATAAATAGGAGGATTGTAAAATGATATTAGAAAAATTACAAGAAATTATTGCAGAAAAATTAGGTATTGAGGAAGCAGAAGTAACTCTAGAATCAGACTTCAAAGATGATTTAGATGCAGATTCATTAGACCTATTTGAAATTATCATGGCTCTTGAAGAAGAATTTGGTGTTAGCATTGCAAATGATGACGTAGAAAAAATCAAAACAGTAGAAGACGCTGTTAAATACATTGAAGAAAGACAATAACAATTTTGAGGTGTTGAATATGAACCCAGTATGTGAAATGCTTGGTATTCAATATCCCATTTTTCAAGGAGCAATGGCGTGGATTGCAAATCACGCTATTGCTGCTGCTGTATCAGAGGCAGGTGGACTTGGGATTATTGCTGCAGGAAATGCACCAGGTGAATGGTTAAGAGAAGAAATACGTAAATGCAAACAAAAAACAAAAAAGCCATTTGGCGTAAACATTATGTTGCTTAGTCCTTTTGCAGACGAAGTAGCACAAATTGTAATTGAAGAAAAAGTGAAAATTGTAACTACTGGGGCAGGTAACCCAGGAAAATACATGAAAGCTTGGCAAGAAAACGACATAAAAGTTATTCCAGTTGTGCCATCAGTGGCTATTGCAAAACGTATGGAGCAAGGCGGTGCGGATGCAGTAATCGTTGAAGGGTGTGAAGCTGGCGGACATATAGGTGAACTTACAACTATGGTACTTGTTCCACAAGTTGCTGATGCTGTAAAAATCCCTGTTATAGCAGCAGGTGGTATTGGTGATGGACGTGGATTTGCGGCGGCGCTTGTGTTAGGTGCAGACGCTATCCAAGTTGGAACTAGATTTTTGCTTGCAAAAGAATGTGAAGTGCACCAAAATTACAAAGACAGAGTTATAAAAGCAACTGATATAGACGCAGTGGCAACAGGCAGAAGCACAGGGCACCCAGTTCGTACACTTCGCAACAAGCTTACTAGAGAGTATAACAAACTCGAAAAACAAGGTGTAGCTCCAGAAGAACTTGAGAAGATAGGGGCAGGGGCACTAAGAGCGGCTGTTGTTGATGGAGATGTTGTAAATGGTAGCGTAATGGCAGGTCAAATTGCTGGTATGTTTACAAAAGAACAAACAACTAATGAGATTATAAATGATTATTTGACTGAACTTGTGGACATAATAGAAAATAGCAAAACTTTAATTAATTTTAAGATATAAGTAGGTGTAAAAGGTGGATACAGCAAACAAGCCTAAAATAGCATTTTTGTTTTCTGGACAAGGAGTACAATATGCTGGAATGGGGCAAAATTTATATGACAATTATGAGGCAAGTCGTAAAATTTACGATGAAGCCAATAAAATTTTAGATTGGGACGTGCAAGAAGTATGTTTCGCTGATAAAAACGGAATTATAAACCAAACACGCTATACTCAGGCGGCACTTTTTACAACAACTATTGCCACATACAATGCAGTTGTAGAAAGTGGCATAAAACCTGATGCTGTTGCAGGGTTTAGCCTAGGTGAGTATAGTGCTTTAGTTGCAAGTGGAATTTTAACTTTTCAAGATGCACTTAAAATAGTAGATTTGCGAGCAGAATTTATGGATAAAGCTGCAACAAATCAACCTGGAAAAATGAGTGCAGTTATTGGAATTGGTGCAGATGTAGTCTCAGAAGTGTGTGCTACACTGGCAAGCCAAGGCAAAATAGTTACGTTGGCGAACGACAACTGCGTTGGGCAAGTTGTAATATCTGGTCAAGCAGATGCTGTTGGTGAGGCAAGTACTATTTTAACTGAAAAAGGTGCGAGACGTGTTGTACCTCTTGCTGTTAGTGGGGCGTTTCATAGCCCACTGATGGAGACGGCAGCAGATAGCCTAAAAGAAAAGTTATCACAATTTGAATTTAGTGACCCGAAAATTCCTATAATTAGCAATGTAACAGCCGATTATATGACAAGCAAAGAACAGGTTATAACATATATTCCAGAACAAATAATTATGGGTGTACGTTTTAGGGAAACTTTAAATAGATTAATTAATGATGGATTTGATACATTTATTGAAGTTGGGGTTAAAAAGACGTTATGTGGATTTGTATCTAAAACTTCTAAGGAAGTAAATGTTTATAATATAGAAGATAAGGCAAGTTTAGAAAAAACGATAAAAATGCTGGAGGGACGATAAGTGTTAACAGGAAAAACAGCTGTCATAACAGGCAGTAGTAGAGGTATCGGAAAAGCGATAGCTATAATGTATGCACAAAATGGTGCAAATGTCGTAATCAACCATTCGTCTGAGTCAGGCAAAGATACTGCACAAGCAGTTGCAGACGAAATTGTTGCGATGGGTAGAGAAGCAATTGTGGTGCAAGCAAATGTAGCTAATTTTGATGAAGCAAAAACTTTGATAGATGAGGCTATAAATCATTTTGGTAAAATAGATATATTAGTTAATAATGCAGGAATAACTAGAGATATGTTGCTACTTAGAATGACAGAAGAAGAATTTGACCAAGTTATAGATGTAAACTTAAAAGGTGTGTTTAATTGTATAAAACATGCAGTTCGCCCAATGATGAAGTCAGGCGGTAGTATAATTAACTTGTCTTCGGTTGTAGGTTTAACGGGAAATGCAGGTCAAGTGAATTATGCAGCTGCAAAAGCAGGAATTATAGGTGTTACAAAGTCAGTGGCACGAGAATTTGCAAAGAAAAATATTAGAACAAATGCGATAGTACCAGGTTATATTGAAACTGAAATGACAGATGTATTAGGTGACAAAGTTAAAGAAAAAGTTATGCAAAATATACCTATGCAAAAGCTTGGAACAGTTGAAGATGTGGCAGGTGCAGCATTATTTTTGGCAAGCGATTTATCAAAATATATTACAGGCGAAACAATCCGAGTAGACGGTGGAATGGTGATGTAAGCCTAGTGGGAGGAAAAAATGAGAGTGGTAATTACGGGTGCAGGAGTAGCGTCTTCGTTGGGTAATACACTAGAAGAATTTTGGCAAAATATACAAGACGGAAAATGTGGCATAGATGTTATTCAAAGATTTCCATTAACAGAAGATTATAGCGTGACATTAGCTGCTGAAGTAAATGATTTAGACTTTGCTGCCCATATACCAAAAAAAGAGCAAAGAAGGCTAGATAGATATGCAAAGTTTGCAATTTATGCAGCAAAAGAAGCATTAATAAACTCAGGAATAAACATGGAAGAAGAAAATGCAGAGCGAGTTGGAGTAATACTTGGTTCTGGTATAGGTGGTCTTGAAACGTTAGAAAATTCGGTTATTACTGTGCATGAAAAAGGTGCAAGACGAGTATCACCATTTACTATTCCTATGTCAATTTCAAATATGGGGGCAGGTAACGCTGCGATTTATATTGGGGCAAAAGGTATTTGTACATCAGTTGTAACAGCTTGTGCGTCAGGCACACATTCAATTGGTGAGGCGTTTAGAGCAATACAAAATGGAAAAGCAGATGTTATATTTGCAGGTGGTGCAGAAGCTACAATAACAAAAACAGGTATTGCAGGTTTTCAAGCGTTGACAGCACTTAGCACGTCGGCAGATAAAAATCGTGCATCTATTCCTTTTGATAAGGAAAGAAATGGTTTTGTTATGGCTGAAGGTGCGGGAGTTATTGTTGTTGAAAGTCTTGAACATGCTCAAAAAAGAGGTGCTCATATTATTGCTGAAATCGTTGGGTATGGTGCAACAGGTGATGCATATCATATAACTTCGCCAGCTCCAGGCGGTGAAGGTGGTGCAAGAGCTATGGCTGAAGCTATTAGTGATGCAGGAATTACACCAGATGACATAGATTATATCAATGCACATGGAACAAGCACAGAATATAATGACAAGTATGAAACGCAAGCTATAAAAGCTATATTTGGTGATGACACAAAAGTTCCAGTAAGTTCAACAAAGTCAATGACAGGACATTTATTGGGTGCAGCAGGTGGAGTGGAAGCCATTATTATTGCGAAAGCATTAGAAGATGGGTTTATCCCAGCAACAATAAATTTACAAGTGCCTGATGAAGAATGTGACTTAGATTATGTTCCAAATGAAGGAAGAAAACAACAGCTAACGTATGCAATGAGCAACTCGTTAGGATTTGGTGGACACAACGGAACATTGGTTTTTAAAAGGTGGGAAGATTAATGAAAATTGAAGATATAAAGTCCTTGATTAAGGAATTTAAAGACTCTGATTTAAGTGCATTACAGCTTAAAGATAAAGAGTTTGAAATAAAATTAGAGCGTAGTAAAGAAGTTGTGACACAAACTGTTTTACCGCAAATAACAACTGGGCAAATACAGCAACCAGTAGCTCAAGTATCAGAGCAACCTATACAAGCCATAGCAGGGGAAGATATTGTTTCGCCTATGGTTGGAACATTTTTTGTTGCAAGTGCACCAGGCGAAAAACCTTTTGTTAGTGTGGGTGATGTTGTGCAAAAAGGTCAAGTTGTTTGCATAATTGAAGCTATGAAATTAATGAACGAAGTTGAGGCTGACAAAAGTGGCGTTATAAAACAAATAGTAGCTCAAGATGGGCAAATGGTAGAGTTTGGAGAAACTTTATTTATAATACAATAGGAGGGACAATATGTTAGACGCAAAACAAATTATGGAAATAATCCCTCATAGATATCCGTTTTTATTGGTGGATAAAGCATATATACATGAGGATAAACAAGGGGCAACAGGCTATAAAAATGTAACTATAAATGAACCGTTTTTTGCAGGACATTTTCCAGATTATCCTGTTATGCCAGGAGTTTTAATACTTGAAGCATTAGCACAAGTTGGAGCTATTGCATTGTTATCTCAAGATGAATTGAAAGGTAAAATTGCATTTTTTGGCGGAGTAAAAGAATGTAAATTTAAGCAAAAAGTTGTTCCAGGTGACACATTACAACTTGAGTGCAAAATAATAAAACAACGTGGTCCAATTGGAATAGGAGAAGCAACTGCGACAGTTGATGGAAAAGTGGCAGCAAAAGCTGTACTTACGTTTGCTATTGGAGAGTAGGGAGGCATTATGTTTAGGAAAGTTCTTATTGCCAATAGAGGCGAAATAGCCCTTAGAATAATCAGAGCTTGTAGAGAAATGGGTATTTTAACAGTAGCAGTATATTCACAAATGGATAAAGAATCTTTGCATGTAAAACTTGCAGATGAGTCTGTATGTATAGGTAAAGCAGTCCCAAAAGATAGCTATCTAAATATAGAAAATATTATTAGTGCGGCTGTTGGAACTGGTGCAGATGCAATACATCCAGGTTTTGGATTTTTATCTGAAAATGCTAAGTTTGCTCGTATATGCGAGGAGTGCCATATTACTTTTATTGGACCTACAGCAGAAATAATAGAAAACATGGGCAATAAATCACGTGCTAGAGAGCTTATGATTGATGCGAATGTGCCAGTTGTACCTGGGTCAGATGGAATACTTAAAGATTTAGATGAAGCAAAAAAACTGGCTAAATCAATAGGATACCCTGTAATTATTAAGGCGACAGCAGGCGGTGGCGGTCGTGGTATGCGTATTGTGTGGAGAGCTACTGAAATGGAAAAAGCATTTTTGATGGCAAGCCAAGAGGCACTTTCAGCATTTGGCGACGGTAGTATGTATATGGAAAAGTACATACAAAATCCAAAGCATATTGAGTTTCAAATTTTGGGAGATCAGTATGGAAATGTTATACATTTGGGCGAAAGAGATTGTACTTTACAAAGACGTCATCAAAAAATGGTAGAAGAAGCACCAGCTCCTTACATGGATGAAAATGTGCGTAAAGCTATGGGTGACGCAGCAGTTGTTGCGGCAAAAGCAGTTGATTATACAAATGCAGGAACGATAGAATTTATAGTTGACAAAAATAATAACTTTTATTTTATAGAAATGAATACACGTATTCAAGTTGAACACCCTATAACAGAGATGGTTACGGGGATAGACCTCATAAAAGAGCAAATTAAAATAGCTCAAGGCGACAAATTAGCATACACTCAAGATGATATACAAATGACAGGTGTATCTATTGAATGTAGAATTAATGCTGAAAATCCTGAAAAAGGGTTTCGTCCATGTGCAGGCAAAATTACTGAACTACATTTTCCAGGTGGTAGAGGTGTGCGTGTGGAGTCTAGCATGTATGCAGGGTATATTATTCCCCCTGTGTATGACTCTATGATTGCAAAAATTATCACATGGGGTAAAGATAGGGCAGAAGCTCTTACGATTATGAGACGTGCATTAGGTGAAACAGTTATTGAAGGAATTGACAACAATATTGAGTTTCAAATCGATTTGTTATATACTGATGCTTTTGAAAAAGGCGAATATGACACATCGTATATTGAAACACATATAGATGAAATTTTAGGCAAAAGGGAGGTTTAAATTATGTTCCAAAGTTTGAGTAATCGTCAGAAAAAGTACACAAAAGTGGAAACTCCTGACAAAAAAGACAACAACTCAAAAGCAGAAATACCACAAGGAATATATGTTAAATGCTCCCATTGTAAACAAAGTGTATATGTTTCTGATTTGGCAGGTACAATTGGAGTGTGTACACTTTGTAAAGGATATTTTCCGATATCGGCTAGAATGAGAATAAAAACTTTAATAGATAGAAAAACTTTTGTTGAGTTTGATAAAGATTTAGTGAGCAAAAATCCACTAAATTATAGTGAGTATAAAGAACGTCTTGAAATGTATGAAGATAGAACAGATGAAAAAGAAGCTGTTGTAACAGGCAAGGCGTGTATAAATGGTACGCCTGTCGTTTTGGCTGTTATGGACTCTAGGTTTATGATGGGTAGTATGGGCACGGTGGTAGGTGAAAAAATTACTCGTGCAATTGAATATGCAACTGATAACAACCTTTCTATTATAATATTTTGTGCCTCAGGTGGTGCAAGAATGCAAGAAGGTATATTTTCGCTTATGCAAATGGCAAAGACAAGTGCAGCACTTGCTAGACATGATGAAAAAGGTTTGTTATATATAAGTGTGCTTACTCACCCGACAACGGGAGGGGTAACCGCAAGTTTTGCTATGTTGGGTGATATAATTTTGTCTGAACCAAAAGCGTTAGTTGCGTTTGCAGGACCACGAGTTATTGAACAAACGATTAAGCAAAAACTGCCAGAAGGATTCCAAAGAGCCGAATTTTTGCTAGAACATGGAATGATAGATGACATTGTTGAAAGGGCGAATATGAAAGAAACGCTAGGACAATTGTTAAAGTGGCATCATAAGGAGTGATTACATGAACATTGAAATTGAAAAATTACATGAAATGGTTGAACAACTAAAAACCTTGGAAAGCTCCCCAGAGATTGAACAAGAAATTAAACAACTTACGAATATAGCAAAAGACTTGGAAAAGCGACTCATAGACAGTTATACCCCTTGGGATAAAGTTCAAATTGCTAGAAAAATTGATAGACCTAGAAGTAGGTTTTATATAGATAGTATTTTTGATAACTTTATGGAGTTTCATGGGGATAGAACTTTTCATGACGATAACGCCATTATTGGTGGCATAGCAGAACTTAATGGAACTGTTGTAACAGTTATTGCACACAACAAAGGAAACAACTCAAAAGATAATATAGCATCTAACTTTGGTATGCCACACCCAGAAGGATATAGAAAAGCGTTACGTCTTATGAAACAGGCTGAAAAGTTTAATAGACCTATTATATGTCTTGTTGATACTCCAGGTGCGTATTGTGGGATATCAGCAGAGGAGCGTAACCAAGGAGAAGCTATTGCAAGAAACTTGCTTGAGATGAGTAGACTAAAAGTGCCAATAATTTCAGGAATAATTGGCGAAGGTGGTAGCGGTGGTGCTTTAGCATTGGCAGTTGCAGATATAGTGTTTATGCAAGAAAATACGACATATTCTGTGTTGTCTCCCGAAGGATTTTCGAGTATATTGTGGAAAGATAGCACACAGGCTGAAAAAGCTGCAAACATGATGAAGATTACGGCATCTGAATTATTTAGCTATAATATTATCGATGATATTATCAAAGAGCCTTTTGGTGGAGCACATAAAAATCCAGATGAAGCCTCAAAAATACTAAAAAGTTATTTAATTGATAAACTAAACGATCTAAAATTAAAATCAATTAATGATTTAATAAATGATAGATATAATAGATTTAGAAAATTTGGTGACATTTAATAAATAAAGATATAGGTGTATTGTACATTAGTACTAACCCCTATATTTTTTTTGTCTTATATATAAAAAATATATCTAAAAGGCATAGCTGGAAAAGCTTTTAAACACAACAAAGTGAAAATAAGTAATAAAAATGTAAAAAACACGTTGTAATTGTAACAGAAATGTATTATAATAATTTCAGAAACCACATAGATGCAAAATTTTATAGTTAAGAAAATATTATGTAGTATTAAGGGTTTTTTTATCAAAAAAGGTACATAATAATTAGTGATATAAATAATATAAAATGGATAGAGTAAGATAACTACTTTTATAATCTAAATTTCAAAGGAGAGAGTATGCGATGGAAGATAAGATACGAGTGTTAAGTATCTTTGGAACACGACCCGAAGCGGTCAAGATGGCACCACTTATACATGAATTGCAAAATGATTGTGCCATTCAAAGTCTTGTGTGTATAACTGCACAACATAGACAAATGTTAGACCAAGTTATGGACATATTTAGTTTAGACGCAGACTATGATTTAGACATTATGAAAGAACGACAAACTTTGACAGAAATTACGACTAGAGTGTTAGAAGGATTATCTCAAGTAATTGATAGTGCTTCGCCAGACATAATACTTGTTCACGGAGATACAACAACTTCGTTTGTGGCGTCGCTTGCGGCATTTTACAAACAAATACCTGTTGGTCACGTTGAGGCAGGACTTAGAACTTTTAATAAGTATGAGCCATTTCCAGAGGAAATGAATAGGAAATTAACAGGAACGATTGCTACATTACATTTTTCACCAACATCTGGAGCTAAAGAGAATTTATTAGCAGAAAATGTAGATAGTAATGAAATTTTTGTAACTGGTAACACTGTAATTGATGCTTTAAAGACGACTATTCAGGAAGATTATATTTTCACTGATAAAAATCTGAACAGCTTAGATTATATTAACAATAAAGTTATTACAATTACTGCTCATAGACGGGAAAATTTGGGGGAACCCCTAAAAGATATATGTTCGGCGATTAATGAAATTGTCCAGCATAATTCCGATGTTGAGGTAGTTTATGCGGTTCACATGAACCCTAGTGTACGGGAAGTTGTGTACGAAATGTTAGGAAATAATGACAAAATACATCTTGTTGAGCCATTAGATATTAAAGATATGCATAATTTATTAAAAAAATCATATCTTGTACTAACAGATTCAGGGGGATTGCAAGAAGAAGTACCAAGTCTTGGGAAGCCTGTACTTGTTCTTAGAAATGTCACCGAAAGACCAGAAGGTGTTGAGGCTGGCACTCTAAAGCTTGTAGGGACAAACAAAGACGATATAGTTAGGGAAGCCAATTTGCTTCTTACAAACAAAGATGAGTATGAAAAGATGGCACAAGCTAGAAACCCTTTTGGAGATGGACGTGCATCTGCTAGAATAGTTGATGCTATAAAGTATCACTTTAACTTAGTAGATAATCCACCAGAAGAATTTGTATAAAATAAGAATATAAAAGTGAATTATTTCATATCTTATATCTTGAAACTTATATAAAAGAGGGTTGCTATGAAAAAAAAGAAAAAAAATAGTTGGGTGTCCGCACTTGGATTAGTTTCACAACTTGGAATTTCAATGATTGTACCTATATTTTTATGCTTTTTTGTGGGTAAATTTTTAGATAGTGTAACAGGTATGTCACCGTTATGGCTTATAATTTTTTTATTACTTGGAGTTGGTGCAGCATTTCGGAACATGTTTCATGTAGTGCTACACGAGGCAAAGAAAGGTGATTATCATGAATAAACCATATGATAGTATAGTTAAAGGCAAGTTAGTAATTTCAATGGTCATATATTCGGTTATCGTCTATTTTATTGGGGCTCTCCTTGGGGGGTCACTTTGGTGGGCAGTTGGACTAGCTATAGGAACAATTTTTGCTATCGGGAAGTTTAGGGCAATTGAAAATTCTCTAAAACGAGCGATGCACCTATCAGAGGCGAAAGCCACCACATATTCCCAAAGGCAATATTTTGTTAGATATGGGATTACCGCTATCGTTTTACTAGTGGCGGCAATGGTTTCTGTTGAAACCTTAATTGGGATATTTTTTGGATTACTTGGAATGAAGGTTGGGGCTTATTCAGAACTAATCAACGTTCAAAAATAACTTTGGCATTAAAAGTCTTTATTGACTTTTTGCATATATATATCACAACGGAAAGGAGAGTGAGTAGGTGGACAGTAATTTAGATTTTGGAATCAAAACGCCCATAACGGTATTTGAATCAGGAGATTTAGTTTTTGGATTTACAACTACGCATATTAATACAGCAATAGTGATAATAATATTAACGTTGTTTGGATTGTATGTTAATGGTAAAGTTAAAAACTTTAAAACTGTGCCAGATACAACACTTCAAGTTTTAATCGAAGCTTTAGTTGACGGTTTTGAAGCGTTTACAATGAGTACGATGGGTGAAAAAAACAGAGACTTTGCTATGTTCTACGGTCCAATGTTCTTGTTCATCTTGTTATCTAACTTAACAGGATTAATAGGGCTTAGACCACCTACAGCAGATATTGCGACAACGTTTGCATTATCTTTAACTACGTTCTTCATGATTAACTGGTTTGGGATTAAGTCAAAAGGTGTTGGTGGTTACTATAAAGAACTACTTGAACCAATCCCAGCATTATTACCACTTAATATAATTGGGGAACTATCAAACCCTGTTTCATTAAGCTTCCGTTTGTTTGGTAATATTTTAGGGGGAACAATCATTATGGGATTATACTACGCTATGATGCCATGGATAGCTAAGATTGGTATACCTTCAGTATTACACGGATATTTTGACGTATTTGCAGGTTCACTTCAAACACTGATATTTGTAATGTTAAGTATGACATTCGTATCTAGTGCTATGGAATAGGAAAGGAAGGGTGACAAAAAAATGGTAACTATTTTAGACATACTATTTGGCTGGATGGCCGATGTTGATTCAAGAGCCCTCATTCTTGCTTTCTCTGCTATTGGAGCAGGACTTGCGATGATAGCAGGTATTGGACCTGGTATTGGTCAAGGATTCGCAGCAGGAAAAGCGGCAGAAGCAATGGGTAAAAATCCACAACATGGTGGTAGACCAGCTACAATAGTAATGTTACTTGGTGCAGCAGTTGCTGAAACTTCTGGGATTTTCTCATTAGTTGTAGCGATTATTATGTTATTTGCTAATCCTCTAGTGGGTAGAGATGATACAACTGTATCAATAATATTAGCAGCATCAGCAGTTGGAGCAGGTTTTGCGATGATAGCAGGTATTGGACCTGGAATTGGTCAAGGTTACGCAGCAGGTAAAGCAACAGAAGCTGTAGGGAAAAGACCAAAACTTCAAAGTTCAGTAGTAAGAACTATGTTACTTGGGCAAGCAGTTGCACAAACAACAGGTATTTATGCGTTAATCGTTGCACTTTTATTATTATTTGTTAATTTATTTTAATTAGTTAAAACAAAAAAGATAATCAAGGAGGAATTTTAAAATGGAAATCGATGGAAGAGCATTAGTATTAGCATGTTCAGCGATAGGAGCAGGACTTGCGATGATAGCAGGTATTGGACCTGGAATTGGTCAAGGTTATGCAGCAGGTAAAGGTGCAGAGGGTGTTGGTAGACAACCAGAAGCACAATCAGACATAGTAAGAACAATGTTACTTGGAGCGGCGGTAGCAGAAACAACTGGTATCTACGGTCTTATCGTAGCAATTATCTTATTATTCGCAAATCCATTAGTAGGTCAAGTATAAGAATAAAGGTTGATAACCAAATCTTAGAAAGGAGGGTGTTTACCTTTGGAGAGTAAAATTATTGAATTTTCAATGGTCACCGTATGGGATTGGTTTTGGCAATTATTAGCACTTGGTCTGATAATCTTTATCTTAAGAAGGCTTTTATTCCAACCAGTTTCTGATTTCATTGAAAAGAGAAGAGCAGCAATCGCAGAGGATGTAAACAGTGCAACTGATGCAAAGAAACAAGCCAACAATATGAAGGCAGAGTATGAGAATAAAATCAAAAACATTAATAATGAGGCAGATGAAATTCTTAAAAATGCACGTGCAAAAGCACTTGCTCGTGAGCAACAAATAATTGATGAAGCTAAAGAAGAAGCTAATGCAATCAGAACTAAAGCTACAGCAGACATTAAACTTGAGCAAGAAAAAGCTAAAGCTGAAATGAAAGCTGAAATGATCGAAGTTGCAGCATTAATGGCTAGCAAATTTGTAACAACATCAATAGACGACGCCAAACAAACTAAACTTATTTCAGAAGTTATTGATGAAATGGGGGATGTATCATGGCTCAGTTAGTAAATTCACGTTATGCAACAGCCCTTTTCGATATCGCTAAAGAGCAAGATAAAGTAACTGATTTCGAAAAGGAAGCTATAACGCTTGTAGAAATTTTAAAAGCTGAAACAGATTTTATTGCAGCACTATCTCATCCAAGTATATTACAAGATGAAAAAATCAAACTTGTAATGAACGTTTTTGAAGGTAGAGCATCAGACGAATTTGTTGGTCTTATGGTTACGACTATAAGAAAAGGCAGACAAAGTTTAATTATTGAAATTTTAGAACAGTTTATAGAGATGGCTAAAGTTCACAGAGGTCTATTATTAGCAACTGTAACTTCAGCTATACCGTTAGAAAAAGAACAATTAGCGCAAATTCAAAAGAACATCGAAACAAGTACTAAATCTGAAGTTGAACTTACAACAGTAGTTGATAGTGATATTTTAGGCGGTATAATAATTCGTGTTGGTGATAAAGTTGTTGATGGTAGCATTAGAGGCCAACTTCAATCTCTTAAAACTAATCTTAACAATTTGCGACTTGCATAAAAAAGGGGTGTAACAAAGCAAATGAACCTTAAACCAGAAGAAATAAGTAGCGTTATTAAGTCTCAAATTAATAATTATAAAACGCACCTAGAAGTATCAGAGGTTGGGACTGTTATGCAAGTAGGGGACGGTATTGCACGTGTGCATGGTCTTCAAAAAGCAATGGCAGGGGAACTTCTTGAATTCCCAGGTGGAATTTATGGAATGGTTCTTAACTTAGAGGAAGACAACATCGGGGTCGTATTACTAGGTTCTGACCAAAACATAAAAGAAGGAGATACAGTTAAATCATCAGGTCGTGTTGTAGAGGTTCCAGTTGGGGACGTTATGAACGGACGTGTTGTAAATGCATTAGGTCAAGCAATTGACGGTAAAGGGGAAATCAAGTCTGATAAATACAGACCAGTTGAGAGAGTTGCTCCAGGGGTTATGACAAGAAAGTCAGTTGATACTCCACTACAAACAGGTGAAAAAGCGATCGACTCAATGGTACCAATTGGACGTGGACAACGTGAGCTTATCATCGGTGACCGTCAAACAGGAAAAACAGCTATCGCAATCGATACAATTCTTAACCAAAAAGGTCAAGACGTACAATGTATCTACGTTGCAATCGGGCAAAAAGCATCAACAGTTGCACAAATTGTGTCAACTTTAGAAAAATATGGAGCAATGGCTTATACAACAGTTGTTGCATCAACAGCAAGTGAACTTGCGCCACTTCAATATCTTGCACCATATGCGGGTGTAACTATTGCTGAAGAGTGGATGGATCAAGGTAAAGACTGTCTAATCGTGTATGATGATTTATCAAAACACGCAGTTGCTTACCGTACAATGGCACTACTACTTCGTAGACCACCAGGACGTGAAGCTTATCCAGGGGACGTTTTCTATCTTCACTCAAGACTTCTTGAGCGTGCTGCAAGACTTAATGAAAACTACGGTGGAGGAAGTGTTACAGCTCTTCCAATCATCGAAACACAAGCAGGGGATATCTCAGCATATATTCCAACAAACGTTATCTCGATAACTGATGGACAAATATTCCTTGAAACAGAACTATTTAATGCAGGTATTAGACCAGCCGTTAACCCAGGACTTTCAGTTTCACGAGTTGGGGGAGCTGCACAAATTAAAGCGATGAAACAAATCGCAGGTCCAATCCGTGTTGAGCTTGCTCAATATCGTTCTCTTGCATCGTTTGCACAGTTCGGGTCTGACCTTGACACTGCAACACAAAATGCACTTATTCAAGGGGAGCGTATCATGGAGGTTCTTAAACAAGGACAGTACAAGCCAATGAACGTTGCAGAACAAGTTATAGTTCTTTATGCAGCAACTAGAAAATATCTAATGGATGTTCCTCTAGAAGCAGTAAGACAATTTGAAGAAGAGCTTCTTGAGCATATCAGTGGAAGACACCCAGAAATCTTTACTGAAATCGTTAAGCCATCTGGTCTTACAAAGCAACTTGATGAAAAAATCAAAACTGTGTTAGAAGAATTTAAAAGAAGTTTTAGACCAGAGGTAGAATAAGTAAAAGAGGGGTGCAAAAATGGCGTCTTTAAAAGATATTAAGGGACGAATTAACAGTATCAATAGCACCAAACAAATTACAAATGCAATGAACCTAGTGGCAACTGCAAAACTTACAAAAAGTAAAGAACAAGCTTTAAAAACTAGATCTTTCTTTACAAAAATGCAAGAAACAGTTAACTCAATTGCAGCAAATGCAGGACCAGTTAATATGCCATTATTAAAAGCAAATAAATCTTCAAAAAAAGCGTATATCGTTATCGCAGGAGATAGAGGGCTTGCAGGGGGTTACAACACTAATATCTGCAAGCTTGCTATGAAAGATATCACGAATAAAGAGGATGCACAAATTATAGCGGTTGGTAAAAAAGCACGTGACAACTTCAAAAGTAAAGAGTATAACATTACTAAAGAAGTGTTAGGTATTTCTGAGCAACCAACTTATAAAGATGCAAAGCTAATTGCAGATCATGTAATAGATATATTTGGTAAAGGGGAAGTTGGAGAAGTATATCTTGCATATACGGCGTTTAAGTCGACGATACAACAAGAACCTACTATGATTCGTCTTTTACCATTAGACTTAGCAGATATAACTGATGAACAAATTGACGAAGGAGCAGAACCACCAGACTTGCTACTGTATGAGCCATCGGCTGAAGACGTTCTTGGATACATCATTCCAAGATACCTTGCAGACGTGACATTCGGAGCTCTTGTTGAATCAAGTGCTAGTGAACAAGGTGCACGTATGACAGCGATGGATGCGGCAACAGAAAATGCAAATGAAATTATGCAAAAACTTAATGTTGTTTACAACCGTGCTCGTCAGGCAGCTATCACGCAAGAGCTTACAGAAATCGTAAGTGGTGCAGAAGCCCTTTAATTAATAGAAAATAGGGAGTGAAAAATTAATGGCAAACAATATAGGACATATCGTTACAATAATTGGACCTGTACTTGATATTAAATTTTCTCCAGAAAACTTACCAGCACTATACAACGCTATCGAGATCAAAACAAGTGGTCCAGAAGAAAGACTTGTTGTAGAAGTTGCTCAACACCTTGGTGATGACGTAGTTAGATGTATAGCGATGTCAGCGACTGAAGGTCTTGTAAGAGGTATGGAGTGTGTTGATACAGGAAGAGCGATATCAGTACCAGTTGGAGATAAAACTCTAGGACGTATATTTAACGTTACAGGTGACCCAATAGATGAAAAACCAGCTCCAGACACAGAGCGCTGGCCAATACACAGAGCAGCACCAACTTTTGAAGATCAATCAACAGAAGTTGAAATCCTTGAAACAGGTATCAAAGTAGTAGACTTACTTTGTCCATACCTAAAAGGAGGAAAAATCGGTCTGTTTGGTGGTGCGGGAGTTGGTAAAACGGTTCTTATCCAAGAGCTTATTACAAACATCGCAACACAACACGGTGGATACTCTGTATTCGCAGGTGTAGGTGAACGTACTCGTGAAGGGAATGACCTTTTCCACGAGATGACAGATTCAGGGGTTATCACAAAAACATCAATGGTATTCGGACAAATGAATGAGCCACCAGGAGCACGTATGCGTGTTGCCTTAACAGGACTAACAATTGCAGAGTATTTCCGTGACGTATCAGGACAAGACGTTCTACTATTCGTAGATAACATCTTCCGTTTCGTACAAGCGGGTTCTGAGGTTTCGGCTCTACTTGGACGTATCCCAAGTGCCGTTGGTTACCAACCAACACTTGCAACAGATTTAGGGGCTCTTCAAGAGCGTATCACATCTACAAACAAAGGGTCTATCACATCAGTTCAGGCTGTATATGTACCTGCCGATGACTTAACTGACCCTGCACCAGCGACAACTTTTGCCCATCTTGATGCAAAAACAGTTCTTTCTCGTGCAATCGTAGAACAAGGGATTTACCCAGCGGTAGACCCACTAGATTCAACTTCACGTATACTTGATCCACAAGTTGTTGGTCAAGAGCACTACGAAGTATCACGTGATGTCCAATCAACTCTTCAAAGATACAAAGAGTTACAAGATATCATCGCAATCCTTGGTATGGATGAGTTATCTGAAGACGATAAAGTTACAGTTAA
>LNZQ01000043.1 GCA_002007315.1 Epulopiscium sp. Nele67-Bin004 | reverse complement strand
CTAGATTGCAAATTATAACTTATAAATAAAGGAGTAGCATTACTAAAATCAAGAAATAGCCATACTGCAACGTTAATAATTAGTGCAAAAGCCAAAAATACTGTTATCTTTAGAGGTCTACTTCCTCTCATATTTATATCACTTCACTTTTATTATACATTTCTTTATAATACTTCATATAATCGCCTGATACAATTTGTTCTATCCACTGTTTATTAGCTAAATACCAGTCAATAGTTTCTTTTATACCTTGCTCAAAAGTATAACTTGGGCTCCAGCCTAATTCACTTGTAATTTTGCTATTGTCAATTGCATAACGTCTATCATGTCCTGGTCTATCTTGCACATATTTTATTAAGTCTTCACCTTTATCAAGATCTTTAATAATTAGCTTAACAATTTCTATGTTAGCTTTTTCATTATTTCCACCAATATTGTACACTTCCCCGTCTTTACCTTTATGAAGAACAGTATCAATCCCCGTACAATGATCTTTAACATGTAGCCAGTCCCTAATTTGCATTCCATCACCATAAACTGGTAATTGTTTATCATTTAAACAATTGTTTATCATAAGCGGAATTAACTTTTCTGGAAACTGATATGGACCATAGTTATTTGAACAACGAGTAATATTAATTGGCATGCCAAACGTTTCATTGTACGCTCTCACAAATAAGTCTGCACTAGCTTTAGATGCCGAATATGGACTGTTTGGTGAAATATTCGTTTGTTCAGTAAATAAACCTGTTTTTCCTAATGTTCCGTACACTTCATCAGTAGAAACTTGCAAAAATTTAGTGCCTTCTTTAAACTTGTTGCAGTATTTATCATCAGGATTTACTTTCCAATATTTTTTTGCAATGTCAAGTAGCACCTGTGTTCCAAATACATTAGTAGATAAGAAAATTTCTGGATCTTCAATGCTTCTATCAACATGTGACTCAGCTGCAAAGTTAACTACACCGTCTATATCATATTTATTGAAAATCTCATCAATCAATTTTCTATCTCTGATATCTCCTTTTATAAATACGTAATCTTTATTATCTTGTATATCTGATAAATTTTCTAAGTTACCCGCATAAGTTAATAAATCTAAATTGATAATTTTATAGTTATGCACAGATAACATATGTTTTACAAAATTACTTCCTATAAAACCCGCTCCACCTGTTACCAAAATATTTTTCATATAAAATCCTCTTTCTAATCACTTTAGTTTTTAGTTAAATTAATCATATATTGACCATATTCAGTTTTTAACATCGGTTCAGCTAATTTTATAAGCTGTTCTTTAGTTATCCACTTATTTGCATAAGCTATTTCTTCAATACAAGCCACATATAGACCTTGGCGCTTTTGAACAGCTTGTACAAATCCACTTGCCTCCGTTAGCCCCTCACATGTCCCTGTATCAAGCCACGCCATTCCACGCCCAAAAAGTTCTACTTTTAACTTACCACGATCTAAATATTCATTATTTACTGAGGTAATTTCAACTTCTCCACGTGCCGAGGGTTTAACATTTTTAGCAATTTCTACAACCTCATTATCATAAAAATATAGCCCTGGAATAGCATAAGATGATTTTGGATTTTCAGGCTTTTCTTCTATCGAAACCACATTTCCTTGTTTATCAAATTCAACCACACCGTATGCTGTAGGATCACTAACTTGATACCCAAAAATAACTGCACCTTCATTAAGTTGTGCTGCATTTCTTAATGCACCTGAAAATCCTTTTCCGTAAAAAATATTATCTCCTAAAACTAATGCTACTTTATCTTTTCCGATAAATTCTTCACCAATAGTAAATGCTTGTGCCAATCCTTTTGGCTCATCTTGTACTTTATACTTAATAGTCATTCCAAATTGAGAACCATCACCAAGTAATTCTTCATAGACTGGCAAATCTCTTGGTGTTGATATGATAAGAACCTCTTGTATCCCTGCTAGCATTAAAGTTGAAAGCGGATAATATATCATGGGTTTATCATATATAGGTAATATTTGTTTTGAAATAGCTTTTGTAATAGGATATAATCTCGTTCCACTTCCCCCTGCTAATATAATACCTTTCATGTAACCAACCTCCCAAATAATGTATTTTTTTACTATTTTGTTGTCAAAAATAGTATATGTAAAATTTGATATACTATTCGCTAATATAAAACAGGAAAAATATTACTATATTATTCAACTGATGTATTTTATTAAACTAATGTATATTATATTACAGGAATTTTGCGAAAGCAACATTAAATTTAATTTCAGTAATTATATATGCAAATTTCGGTGTCGTATAATCTATTTTTATATTGTTAAACAACATATGATAGTATAATGTAGACACATATCTAATAAACACAAAAAAAGATGACCGTAGCCATCTTAATTTTATTGCTCTATACTCGCTATTTGTTCAGTAGATAATCCCGTCATGTCAATAACAAAGTCTATAGCCATACCTCGTGATTGCCCATTTCATTTTTAGTGCAACGTATTCCACTCATCAATTGACATATAAGCACTACCATCAATTGTTATATTGCTATACAACCTAACGTTATTTACATATATATAGCCCGTTTCTGCATCAAACGCTACTTCCATATTATAGCCCGTTGCAGCCGCTCTAACCTGAATATAGTCTTGTCCATCAACAGTTCTCATAGGAACAGCAACTGCATTTGGAACTGGCACTGGTTCTGGAGTCACTGGCGGTTTTGCAACCATAACAAACGCCTCACCACTTGATATACTAATCCATTCCTCAACAACTATATACGACGTTCCATCAACAATTAATGTAGATTGCAAATCAAAAGTACCTTGTGGCGTAACAACGCTAACAGTGCCCGTTTCTGCGTCAAATCCAACTTCATAGCCAAATGCTTGTGTTGCTTGCTTAACAGGAACGTAGTCTTCACCGTTTATAATTTGTAGTGGCAACTCAACTTGTGAAATATCGATTGCTGGCGAAACCTTAACTTCTTCTTCAGTAAACCACATTTGCACAGGGTCAATAACACGCACATCTGTCGGCATCAAAACTTCTTTAATATCTGCCTCAGTTGCCTCAAGCACATAGTTTACAACAACTTCAAAGTTTTGCCCAAGCACAATTTCATTCCCACTCATAACAGTAGTTGTCCATTGTCTATACACACTTTCATCA